>JAQURI010000009.1 GCA_028715665.1 Candidatus Ratteibacteria bacterium | reverse complement strand
CGTGATATTGGTGGTATGGGGAGCGCTGGCGAAAATACTTGATTTAAATACTTTCTTCGCTTTTATTGCGCTTATGGTTTTGTCGCAAGTGCTTGTTTCTCTGTTGTCAATTTTTGCGTTTATACGCGACCAGAAAGTTTTTAATTTGCGTTATGTTTTTTATCTTGTAGTTTTAAGTTTTTTAGAATTTTTCTGTTACAGATGGATATTGGCTATAGCTAAAGTGTCGGGATTTTACAGTTACTTTAGAGGTGTAAGGACATACGACCAATATGAACGCGTGAGCCCTTAAAACATTTTTTATATTTCCTCGTCATTTGTTTCCCAATATATAATCTTACTTGAAGGTCTGAACAAGTAATGTTATTATTCATGCTCCTTATATATTAGAACCTTTAAGATAAAGGATTAAAGAATGATTATTAAATGTTGGGGCGCGAGAGGTTCGATACCCGTTTCCGGAAAAGAATACATCAAATACGGCGGCTCGACTACCTGCTTGGAAATAAGGACTAAAAACGATGAGGTAATCATCATAGATGCGGGTTCCGGTATCAGGAAATTGGGGCATGAATTGCTTAAGGGCAGAAAGCGCGACTATAACATGATATTTACGCATGCTCACTGGGACCACCTTTTGGGTTTTCCTTTTTTTCAGCCGATATACACAAAGGGAACGCACATAAAAATATACGGTTATCCGTTTGCCCAAAAATCGGTGAAAGAACTGATCAAAATATCGATGACTCCGCCTTATTTCCCCGTGAACTTTGAGGATATAAAAGCCGATATCTCTTACCATGAAGCGTTAAAGGGGAAATTACATATCGATTCCGTCACCGTTGTTCCCATCTCTTTGAGCCATCCTAACGGCGGGTTCGGTTATAAGTTTATCGAAGACGACAAGTGTTTTGTTTTTTTAACCGATAACGAATTGACTTTTAAACACCCTGGCGGACTTTGTTTTGCCGATTATGAAAATTTTTCGCGGCAGGCGGATTTGCTTATCCATGACAGCGAATATACTAAAGAAGATTACAAAACCAAAAAAAGCTGGGGACATAGCGTTTATAAAGATTCGCTTGAATTGGCGCTTAAGGCAGACGTGAAAAAATTCGGATTATTCCATCACAACCAGGAAAGAACAGATAAAGATTTGGACGGGATAGTCAGAGACTGCAAAGGCATAATCAAGGAAAAGAGAAGCAGTTTAAAATGTTTTGCCGTTCAGGAAGGGATGGAAGTCAAAATATAAGTCGAATTTCCTATTCTTCAAAAAACATATCTTCGATTACGGAACATATTGTATGATAGATGGGCAGGTGGTATTCTTGAATCGATAAAGTATCTTCTTCCGGAACGCGTATAACCACATCGCATATCTTTTTGAGTTCTCCGCCGTTTTTGCCGGTCAAAGCAATCGTTTTTATGCCTAAAATTTTTGCCAATCTGCAGGCGTTTATGACATTTTTCGCATTTCCGGAGGTGGACAGCGCGATTAAAACATCGCCTTTTTTGCCTAGCCCGAATAACTGCTGGGCAAAGGTAAACTGCGGGTTCATATCGTTGTTAAAAGCCGTTGTGAAAGATATATGAGAAGTGAGCGAAATTGCAGGTAAGGGCATCTGAAGGTTATCGCATATCCTTTTGGCTTCTTTAGGATAAATTCCGCTTAACTGTTTACGGAACTTAGGCGACACTTTTCTTTTTTTCCGGGAACCTTTCATCAGTTCTCCGACTATGTGTTCCGCGTCTGCGGCGCTTCCGCCGTTGCCGCAAGTTATAATCTTGTTGTCTTTCTTATAGCATTCTTTTATCAATGCTATAGCCTGGTTGATATCTTTTTTACAACAAACAAGAGACGGATATCGTTTATATAATTTATCTAAACTCATATCGTTATGATAGCCCTAAAAATTTTATATTGCAAATATTTTAATGAGTATGTGGATTTTATGCGAATTTGAGATTAGAATATGGGGGAATCTGTCCCCATAGCTCAACTGGATAGAGCGATGGACTTCGGATCCATAGGTTGGAGGTTCAACTCCTCCTGGGGACACCCAAAAAATTAAAATTCAAAAATAAAAAAGCAAAATTATAAGTTCAATAATTCTTTTGCTTTGTCTACCGCTGATGCAGCGTCGGGTGCGTAGCCGTCGGCGCCTATTTCGTCTGCGTATTCCTGCGTTACGGGCGCTCCGCCTATCATGATTTTTACTTTATCCCTGATGCCTACTTCTTTGAAAACATCGATTACTTTTTTCATAGCAGGCATAGTCGTGGTAAGCAGAGCGCTTAACCCTATTATTTGCGCTCCTTTTTTTGCCGCTTCCACGAATTTTTCCGGCGGCAAATCTATTCCTAAATCGTTTGTTTCGAATCCTGCCCCTTGAAGCATCATTATTACCAAATTTTTGCCGATATCGTGCAGGTCTCCTTTAACGGTACCTACGGCAACTTTTGCTATCGGCTTAATGCCTGATTTTACGAGCATGGGTTTTAACACATCCATGCCTCGGTGCATCGCTCTTGCCGCAATTAATACTTCCGGGACATAAACTTCATTATTTTTAAATCTTTGACCTATAATATTCATAGCGCCTATTAGCCCATTGTCCAATATTTCTTTGGGAGCTATGCCTTCGTCCAGTGCTTTTTTAACAAGTTTTGCCACTTCTTCCGCTTGGCCTTTTATTACGCCGTCCGCTATTTTTTGCAAGTCCGCCATTTCCAGGTCTCCTTTTCTTCAATAATCTCCAGGGTAAATCTAATCGCATTACATGCGCTTCATTTAAAAATTTCGTATATAATACATTATTGCAAGTGTTTTGTTAAGAGAAAATCGCGATATGTTAGAAACCGGAATAGTTGCAAAGATAGAAGACGGTAAAGCAATCGTGAGTTTAGCCGCAGGCGCGTATTGCGACAAATGCAGGATTTGCCTTTTTGACGACAAGGGCCAAAGGACGCTGCGGGCAAATAATGATATCGGCGCAAAAATCGGCGACAGGGTAGAAGTTTTTATTCCCGACGGAATGATTTCCAAGTCGAGTTTTTTGATTTTCATTTTGCCGATAATAACTTTCTTAATCGGATATTCTTTCGCATGGTTTTTCAGCCGTAGCGACGTTTTATCTGTAATATCCGGAGCAATAACTTTTGTTTTGACATTTTACGCCTTGTTCATATACGAGAAAAAAATAAACCAGATAAAAAAAGACACACTGCCGTATATTTCGAAAATTTTAAAAGATAATCAAGATATCTAAGGGATGATAATGAAAGTAATCGTAGCCAAAAATGCCGGGTTTTGCTTCGGCGTAAAAAGGGCCATCAAAATAGCTCTCGATGCGGCAAAAGACGGCGAAGTTTATACGCTCGGCGCTCTTATACATAATCCGCCGATGGTGGAAAAAATGAGAAAAAAAGGCGTTATAGCCGTAAATAATTTTAAATTACTGAAGAATAAAAAAGTTATTATTCCTTCCCACGGAATTTCCCCCTTGGTCCTTAAAAAGATTAAAGCGGAAGAAATTATAGACGCTACCTGCCCGTTCGTAAAAAAAGCGCGTAAAGAAGCCATAAAACTCAACGCATTATGCGACCAGTTGGTAATAGTAGGTGATAAAAAACATCCCGAGATTTGCGGCATATTGCCGTTTTTGAATAGCAATGTCATAGTGGTTGAAAATGCAGCTGAACTGCCGAAGAAATCTTTCGATTATTGCGGCGTAATGGCTCAGACTACTATGAGCAAAGAGATTTTCCGGCAGGTTGTTTCAAAGGCGGCAAAACATTCAAAAAAATTAAAAGTAATAAATACCATCTGTGATGCTACCAGAAAGAGGCAATCTTCAACACTTAAGCTATTGAAAAACGTTGATATAATGATAGTAATAGGCGGGCATAACAGCGCCAATACATGCCGGCTCCTTGAATTATGTATCAAGAATAAAAAGTGCGCTTATCAGATTGAAGATGAAAAAGAATTAAAGGAACAATGGTTTAAAGAGTGCGAAAAAGTCGGCATAACCGCAGGTGCTTCTACTCCGTCTTGGATGATTAAAAAAATAAAAGATAAAATACGAAAAATAAAAAACTAAAAGGAGAGTACTTATGGAATTAAGCGTGAAAATAATTGGTTCGGCATTATGCTGTTTTTTATTTATGGTTTCTCAGGTGGCTTTTTGCCAGGTCAGGCTCCCTCGGTTGATTAGCGACGGCATGGTGCTGCAAAGAGATACTAACGTAAAAATTTGGGGTTGGGCAAATGCGGGTGAAAAGATAACAGTAAACTTCAACGGCAAAACATATAAGACCGCAGCCGGCAAGGATGGAAGATGGGAAGTGAAACTTCCCCAATTAAAAGCAGGCGGTCCTTATACGATGGAAATAAAAGCAAGCAATAATATAACCTTAAAAGATATTCTCGTCGGCGATGTATGGGTATGTTCGGGGCAGTCGAATATGGACCTTACGATGAACAGGGTGAAGGACCGCTATCCCGATGTAATTGCAAATTCCGAGAATCCGCTTATCAGGCGATTTCTGGTCCCTATGGTGTATGATTTTAAAACCCCGCAACAGGATGTTCAGTCGGGCAGCTGGGAATATGCGAGTCCCAAAAGCGTTCTCAACTTCACAGCCACAGGTTATTTTTTCGCAAAAGCATTATATGAGAAATACCGTGTGCCGATAGGTTTGATTCACGCTAGCGTCGGCGGCTCACCCGCAGAATCATGGTTGAGCGAAGATGCTTTAAAAGCATTTCCTGAATATTTTAAAACAGCTCAGCAATTAAAAGAAGACAACTATATAAAAAGCGTAATGGACGAGGAACAATCAGCTATGAATTCTTGGTACAGAAATGTCTACGGGCTTGATGAGGGATGGTCCAAGAATGAAAAGTGGTTTGACGCGAACCATGATGCTTCTGATTGGGACTGGATGAATTTGCCGACGTATTTTAAAAATGAAAAGATTGGGCGCATAAACGGCGTTGTTTGGTTTAGGAAGGAGATAAATGTACCCGCTTCAATGATTGGCAAGCCCGCCAGAATTGAGCTGGGAGCGATTATAGACAGCGACCATGTTTATATTAACGGCAAGCTGGTAGGAACGACTTCATATCAATATCCACCGAGAAAATACGATGTGCCTTCGGACCTATTAAAGGAAGGGAAAAATATTATTGTAGTAAGAGTTATCAGCAATGCGGGTGAAGGCGGGTTTGTCAAAGGCAAACCGTATGAGCTGACTGCGGGGGGGCAGACGATAGACCTTAAAGGCGAGTGGAAGTATAAGGTTGGAGCTGTCGTTGATTCTGCTTTGCCCGGTACAACATTTTTTCAGTACAAACCTTTGGGTTTATATAACGGGATGATTGCACCTTTATTGAATTACACGATTAAGGGAGTTATCTGGTATCAGGGCGAGTCAAATACGGGTAAACCGCTGGAGTATCGGCAAATATTCCCTGCGCTGATAGCAAACTGGCGGCAGAAATGGGGCGAAGGTAATTTCCCGTTCCTATATGTCCAGCTTGCGAATTTTATGGGCGCTAAAGACCAGCCCTCCGAAAGCAATTGGGCTGCATTAAGGGAGGCACAACTAAAAACGCTTTCTGTTCCCAACACGGGAATGGCTGTCGCAATCGATATCGGCGAAGCAAATGACCTGCATCCCACAAACAAAGAAGACGTCGGCAAGCGGCTTGCGCTTGCGGCACAGAAAGTTGCTTACGGCGATAAAACCGTGGTTTATTCGGGACCGATTTATAAATCAATGGAAGTCAAAGGCAATAAAATCATTATCTCGTTTGCGAATATCGGAAGCGGATTAGTTGCAAAAGGCGGTGAACTGAAACAATTTGCAATAGCGGGCGCCGATAAAAAATTCGTCTGGGCAACTGCAAAAATAGACGGGGATAAAGTAGTGGTCTGGAATGACCAAGTGCAAAATCCTGTTGCTGTTCGCTACGCATGGGCGGATAATCCCGAGGGAGCGAATTTATATAACAGAGAAGGTTTGCCTGCATCGCCGTTTAGAACTGATGATAAATAAAAGATATGGGAAATATCATTGTAAAAACAAGTATCCTGTTTTCAGTTTTGCTTTTAATATCAAACGTTGGAATGCATGCCCAATCTTCCGATTTTCCGCCCGATAATGTGACGGATTATCAGGACAGAAATCAGATGATGTCCCAGCTTGGTATTTCATTTCCCGAACTTCCGCCGAAACAGAAAGACCCTAATGCCCCAAAAGGCGCATATCCCGAAAACAAAGACAGTCCCGAAGGCAACTGGAAAGATGAACAAAACCGTTTTGTTGCAAGGTCTAACTTCGGACTGTGGACCAATTACGATGATACGCCCGCAGGATTTTTCCCGGGCGAGGAGTCGTGGAGAGTAGGAACATATACGCCGATTGACCTCTTAAAAATGAAAGACGGGACGATTATAAAAACAGCCGAACAGTGGTGGAGCAAGCGCAGACCTGAAATTATGAAAGATGTCCAGGAAGAAGTTTGGGGTGTCGTACCTCCCGAAGATGTCCTCCCGAAAGTTAAATGGTCGGTAGCCACCTCGGAAGGGGAGAGCAAGGGATTCGCGTATAAAGAAAAAGTAATAACCGGGATTATTGACACGTCACGTTATCCCCAAGTAAGAAATGTTCCCAAAATTTCCGCAGTTTTAAGAATTCCCGCCGATGCGAAAGGACCTGTCCCTGTAATGGTGGTTATCAGCACATATAGTTGGGGCGAAAAGTGGAACCCTATGAATATGTATTGGGAGGTGTTTGCCTCTCGCGGATGGGGAGTATGCATTTTTGATTCGGATAAACTACAGCCGGATAACGGCGCTTTCCTGACCAGTTTCATTATAGGTTTGTGCAACAAAGGCAACTGGCGAAAACCGACCGACTGGGGCTCATTGGCGGCATGGGGCTGGGGTGTAAGTAAACTTATCGATTACTTCGAAACCGACCCCGATGTTGACGCTGCAAAAATCGCAGTTACGGGTAATTCGCGTTACGGTAAAGCAGCCCTTGTTGCTATGGCTTATGAACCGAGGTTAGCAATCGCATTTCCCAGTTGCTCGGGAAGTTTGGGCGCAAAAATGAACAGAAGACACTGGGCGCAGGATTTGGAACAATCGTCATGGGAAAAAGAATATCATTGGGTTGCGGGAAATTTTTTCAAATGGATGGGACCGTTGAAAGAAGGGACTTATCTGCCGCGAAAAATAGAACTTTGCCCGGTAGATGCGCATTCGTTGCTTTCGCTGTGCGCTCCGCGTCCCGTATTTATCAACGGCGGGACAACTGATTCCTGGCCCGACCCCTACGGTATGTATCTTACCTGTGTAGGAGCTACCCCTGTTTACGAACTGCTCGGTAGAAAGGGACTGGTAATGCCGGATGAAAAGCCTAAGGTTGATGTCGGATATATTTCGGGCGATATCGCTTTTAGATACCACGACGGCTGGCATACTGATGCTCCCGACTGGCCGGCATTTTTTGAATTTGCGAAGAAATATATTAGACCGCAGATCTGAGACTTTAGACCAAAGACTAACGTCTATCTTTTCCCATCGCCAACTTATATATTCTCGCTATATCGCTTTCTTTGACTTCTGCGGGGTTGGAGTTTATCGGTCCTTGCCCTGTTTCAATGGCGTTTTTTACCATATCGCCTATATCTGCAGGGTCGACTCCTAATTCCTGGAGCCCTTTATTCATGCCTATTTTTTCGAGTAGCTCTTTTACCGCTTCCACCGATTTCATTGCTTCGTATTTGTTTGCGCCGAATGTTCTTCTGCCCATTGCGCCTGATGCAAGGCAATATTTCTGAAGGGTTGTATTGTCGCCTTTTTCGATATTAAATTGCATTATGTGCGGGGTCAGTGCTGCAAGCGCGGCGCCGTGCGAGATATTAGGATAAAAGGCGCTTATCGGATGTGACATTGCGTGAGGCAGTATAACGCGCGAAGTTGTTATGACAAATCCTGCGTATGTATCGGCTAAAGCCATTCCTTCCCTGCTTTTTAAGTTTTCGCCGTTTCTGAAAGCATCGGTTAAGTAATTGAATACGAGTTCGATTCCCTGTAAAGCCATTTCTTCGGTAATAGGATTGCAGCTTTTTGAAACCAATCCTTCCAGACAGTGCGTCAATACGTCAACGCCGCTTTCAGCCGTTAGAGCCGGAGGCATATAGGTCAAAATTTCCAAATCCACGACGGAAAGTTTGGGAAAGATGTATTCCGAATATATCCCTACTTTGTGGTTCAGGTTGGGATTTGTTATTACTGAAAATCTCGTTACGTGAGACCCGGTCCCTGAACTTGACGTTATTGCGATTATAGGAAGCGTTTGGGAAGTTATTGCTTTTGGGGCAGCTTGTGATTGGGAGAAATCCCATATCGGTTGGAACTGGTCTTTGCTATGCCCGGCAACTATGGCTATGGCTTTTGCCGCGTCCATAGCCGAACCGCCGCCGAGTCCGATTATTATATTGCAGTTGTTTTTCAAAGCGACTTTCGCGCCTTCGTCTACTAATTCGCTCGTAGGATTTGGCGTGATTTTATTGAACAGGGTTACTTCTATTAAATGGTTTTTAAGGTGGCTGGTTATTTTTTGGGTAAAGCCCGACTGTTCCATGCTGGTTTTCCCCGTTACCAGCAGTGCCCTGCCATTAATGCCTTGGCGGGCAGGTTGATCTCCCAATTTCTTTATTTCTTCGGAAATTTTTACAGATACGCCTTTTCCGAAAAGCAGATTTACTTTCGGCAGGTAAAAATTGAAGTCCATGATATTCCCTCCATTTATTAACTATATTTTGAGCCATTTTGCTCTTTAGGTCAAATTTTGTATAATTACGGTAATTTTTTAAAACTGATGAGGAGAAAATGAGTAAACTACATGAATTGAAGAAAGCGGGACAATCCGCTTGGTATGACAATATTACAAGAGACCTCCTTCTTTCCGGAGGACTCAAGAAGCTTATAGATAACGGTATTTTGGGTTTGACTTCAAACCCTACTATTTTCCAGAAGGCTTTCAGTTCTTCGCCTTTATATAAGAACCAACTTGAAGAGTTCAAAGCTAAAAAAGCAAGCACGCTTGAAGCTTATGAAAAATTAGTTTTCAAGGATATTTTGGATGCGGCGGATTGTTTCGAATGTGTTTACGGTTCTACCAATAAAGTTGACGGATATGTCAGCATAGAAGTTTCTCCGCACTCTGCCTACGATACGAAAGGGACAATTGAGGAAGCGGAGAAGACATTTAAAACGCTTTCCTGTCCGAACATAATGATAAAGGTCCCGGCTACAAAAGAAGGCGTTACTGCAATAAAAGAGCTTATTGCCGCCGGTATAAATATTAACGCGACGCTGATATTTTCCGTGACTCATTATGAACAGACGGCCAATGCTTACATGGAGGGTCTTGAGAAACGCGCTGCTCAGGGCAAGGACCTGTCCAATGTTCATTCTGTGGCAAGCGTATTTATATCAAGAGTTGACAGTGATATTGATAAGGTTCTGGATGCAAAAGGGAATAAAGCCTTGAGAGGTCTTGCGGCTGTTGCTAACGCAAAGCTGATTTACAAGAAATACAAAGATATCTTCTATTCGGAAAGATTCAAGAAGCTGCAGGCAAAAGGTGCGAACATACAAAGGCCGTTGTGGGCTTCGACTTCTTCCAAAGACCCTGCATATTCAAAAATTAAATACGTTGACGAATTGATTGGTCCCAATACAGTAAACACTATGCCGGGAGAAACCATGGAAGCTTTCCTGCAAGACGGGAAAGTGAAAAAGGCTTCTGTGGAAGAAAATCTGGAAGGCGCGAAAAAAGCTATTGCGGATTTAAAGAAGGAAGGTATAGACGTTAATGCGGTTTGCGATAAACTTCAAACAGTAGGAGTGCAGAAGTTTATTGAATCGTGTGATTCGATGCTGGATTCCATCTCTAAAAGTATTTTATAGAGAAATCTTTGAACTGACCTGTATAGTCTTCCCACTGGACTTCAACGTTTTTTACTAATGCTTCGGCAGGGCCGTGGCGCGACCATTCTATAACTTTTTCGACGTTTTCTTTTTTGCCTTCCAATATTGCTTCGACATTGCCGTCGGTTGTATTTTTTGCCCAACCTGTAACATTGGATGTAGAAGCCACTTGCTGCATAGTGTAGCGGAAAAATACTCCCTGAACTTTGCCTGAAATAATTAAATGCGCCCGCACTTTAACCATTTTGAACTCCGAATGAATCTCCCCGTGCTAAAGCACGGGGTTTCATTCCCATATGACCCCGCATCGTGAGATATCAAAAAAATCTCTTTGATATTTTCCCCGAGGAATTCGGAGAATTCCCGGGACTTTGGTCCTCGGAATTTTTTTAAAAATTCCAGAGGGTCCGATACTCTGTGGGATAATCGTCGCGCATTCAATCCCTTCCCGACATAACATCGGGACGGGATTTCTGCGTTCCGATTATAATTTTTGCGATGAAATCTTAATTATTATACAATATTAAAAATGAAAAAAATCTTACCTGATACTAAAGGCCATTGGGGCAAGTTCGGCGGCAAGTTTGTTCCCGAAACTCTAATGGTTGCCCTGGAAGAACTATCTTCGGCCTATAAAGAAGCCAAAAAAGATAAGAAATTCAGCGAAGAAGTTGATTATTTTTTGAGGCAATATGTCGGAAGGCCTTCCCCGCTCTATTATGCGGATAGATTTAGTAAGAAAGTAGGAGTGAAGGTATATCTAAAAAGAGAAGACCTTCTCCATACCGGCGCTCATAAAATAAATAACACAATAGGTCAAGCCCTGTTAGCCAAACGGATGGGCAAAAAGCGGCTTATAGCCGAAACGGGCGCAGGACAGCACGGGGTAGCCACGGCGACGGTTGCTGCGCTTTTAGGCATGCCTTGCGATGTGTATATGGGTGAAGACGATATAGCAAGACAAAAGCTGAATGTATTTAAAATGAGGCTTTTGGGGACAAGAGTCGTTCCCGTGAAGACGGGCAGCAAGACATTGAAAGATGCAATAAACGAGGCATTGAGAGATTGGGTTACGAATGTAAGAACTACTTATTATCTTTTAGGTTCGGTGGTAGGTCCATATCCTTATCCGGTAATTGTCCGGGATTTCCAGTCGGTTATAGGCAAAGAAACAAGAAGGCAAATTCGTAAGCTGGAAGGGAGGTTGCCTGATTACGTTGTTGCCTGTGTGGGAGGCGGAAGTAACTCAATGGGAATATTCTATCCTTTCTTAAAAGATAAAAAGGTGAAGCTTATAGGCGTGGAAGCCGGAGGACTCGGGCTTGCATTGGGCAAGCACGGCGCGTCTCTGAATAAAGGAACAGAGGGTGTCCTTCATGGTGCGAAGACTTATATATTACAGGACAAGGACGGACAGATTGCGCCGACGCATTCAGTGGCGCCCGGCCTTGATTATTCCGGAGTGGGCCCGGAACATGCATATTTGAAAGAAACGGGTAGAGCATCTTACTATATTGTAAAAGACAAAGATGCACTTGATGCCTTCTTTATGTTGTCGCGGCTCGAGGGAATACTGCCTGCTCTGGAATCATCTCACGCTTTGGCTTGGGTGAGAAATTTCTCGTCTAATTTCAAGAAAAATGATGTGGTTGTTGTAAATCTTTCCGGTCGTGGCGATAAAGACGTGGATATTGTAGAGGACTACCTATGAATAGAATAGAAAAGAAATGGAAAGAATTGAAGAGAAAAGGATTGAAGGCATTTATTGCGTTCGTTACAGCCGGCGACCCTTCTTTACAAGATACCTATAAACTTGTTTTAGAAATGGAAAAACAAGGCGCGGATATTATTGAATTAGGCGTGCCTTTCTCCGACCCGATAGCAGACGGTCCCGTGATTCAAGCTTCTGCGCAGAGGGCTCTCTTAAAAGGTGTGAATCTCAATAAGATTTTCCAGTTGGTTAAGGAATTAAGAAAAAAGACCGATGTGCCGCTGGTTTTCTTGTCATACTATAACCCGATTTTTCATTACGGAGTGAAAAAATTTGTTGAAGATGCTGTCCGCTATGGCATTGACGGAGTTATAGTGGCGGACCTTCCACCGGAGGAAGCAAAGGAATTAAAAATATTCTCTTCTAAGAAATGGCTGGATACGATTTTTTTGGCGGCACCCACATCATCTAAAGAAAGATTGATTAAAGTGGCAAAAGAGTCCACCGGTTTTATTTATTGCGTTTCAGTAGCAGGAGTGACCGGCGTGAGAAATTCTTTAGCACAGACATTAAAGAACAGGGTGCAAGATATAAAGAGAATAACCAAAAAACCTGTAGCAGTAGGCTTTGGCGTATCAAATACGAAAACTGCCAAGTGGGTTGCTTCTTTTGCAGACGGCGTGATTGTAGGAAGCGCGATAGTAAAAGTTGTGAAGGATAACCTTAATAGCAAAGATTTGATTGGTAAAATCGGCAGATTAGTTGAAAATTTGGCTTTATCTATCCACAAAGTATAAACCGGTGTATGATAAAAGCATGTCGCATAGTTTATCTTATTACGGAACTTGATGTTGGCGGAGCTGAAAATTCCCTATATCAATTAGTTACTCATCTTAATCCTCAAAAATTCTCACCCGTGGTCTGTTCGTTAGACGGTAAAGGGAAAATAGCGGAAAAGTTAAGAGACAGGGGTATAGAGGTAGCCTGTCTCGGCGCAAAGAGCAAATTTGACATCACGGTTTTCTTAAAACTGATAAAATTTCTTAAACGTCAAAGACCGCAAATCCTCCATACATACCTTTTTCATGCGAATTTCTTGGGAAGAATTGCCGGCTGGATATGTAACGTCCCGATAATAATCTCTTCAGTAAGAGTTATGGAAAAAGAAAAGGCCCACCATTTATACCTTGATATGTTTACGCAATGGATGGTAGATAAAGAAATCTGTGTGTCAAAAGAAGTGGAAAAATTCATGATAAAAAGCGCGCATATCTCTCCTTCAAAACTTACGACTATTTACAATGGGATAAATACTTCCGATTTTCTTTCGCTTAATGATGAAGGAAAAAATAAAAAGAAAGGAGAACTATCCATATCTGGATTTAACCCAGTTATTGGGACAATAGCTCGACTCACGACCCAAAAGGGCATACGGTATCTTCTCGAAGCTTTCCGGATTATTCTTAAAGATTTCCCTAATTGTTGTCTATTGATAGTTGGACAGGGGCCCCGGGAACGGGAATTGAAAACTTTATCTGGGGAATTAGGTATTTCGTCTAATGTTAAGTTTTTGGGTTTTAGAGAAGATGCGGCAGAAATTATTGATTTGATGGATGTATTCGTTCTGCCGTCTCTTTGGGAAGGAATGCCCAATGTAGTCCTTGAAGCTTATGCTTTGGGTAAGCCTGTTGTGGCGACAGGGGTAGGCGGAACAAGAGAAATAATAAAAGATGGTGAAACAGGTTTTTTAATTTCTTCTTGTGATTGGAAGCATCTTGCTCAATATGTAAAATTACTTATTGAAAATCCCCAAATGCGAGGAGAATTTGGTGCCAGGGGCAGAGAATTTGTAAATAATAATTTCTCTTTGGACAAAATGATAAAAGATACCGAGACCCTATACGAAGAATTGATTAATAATATATTACAATAAATCCCGCTTTATCCCTTTTTTAAAAAACGTCTCTCTTGACAATCGGTTTTTAATCGTTTAAAATATTCTAAACAAAGGAAATTAAAAATGGATAAGAAAACGCAGAAGGTAATCGATGAGTTTGTGGAAATGATAGGACATTTGGGAACGGGTATCGGCCTTTCAAAAGCCGCATGCCAGCTGTATGCTCTGTTATTTATAAAAGGCGAGCCGCTTTCTTTGGATGAGATGACGAAAGAACTAAAAATGAGCAAAGGCAATGTAAGCATAAATATCAGGACTTTGGAGAATTGGGGCGCAGTAAGGAAAATATGGGAAAAGGGGTCGCGTAAAGATTTCTATCAGTGCGAAGAGAATGTTTCTAAAGTTATTGTCAAAAGACTAAGGGAAGGTTTGGATAAACGATTGAACTTGTTAAAAGAATTCATTGAAAGAGCAAAAGCAGATTCCGATCTTAAGCAGATAGGGAAATTAGCAAACTTAGTTTTACAAGCAGAAACAATCTTAGGTCTTTTGAAAGAAGAGAATATACGTTTATTTTTATCTACTAAATAAGCATGGATATAATTATCGTCTGTCATACTGAGTTTGGGTTTGTTCATAATAGAAGAATAATTTTTGATAAAAGCGCTAAAGAAGGTGTAACGAAAGGGGTTTTAACTTTAGTAAATATAGCTGATAAGTACAGCGCAAAATTGACTTTTGCATTAATGCCGGAAGCAGCAGACTATTTTCCTAAAAGAATAAACAGTGAAATCGGACTCCATATTCATCCCGGATGGGAGGAATTTCAAGTAGATGGCATTAAATACTATGCAGGAGATGCATACTTGAGAAAGCATTGTTCCCAATCTTCAACTTCAACATTTTTAACTGACTACTCCTATGAAGAACAACTAAATATGATAGATATGGGGAAAAAGTATTTAGAGAGCAAATTGGGGGTGCAAATAAAATCTTTTGTTGCGGGACGATGGGCAATTAATAATTACACGGTGCAGGCTCTTGTAAAAGTGGGCATTACGCATGACTTTTCAGCAACACCATATACCAAGCTTTTCAATAGCAACTGGGCAAAACTTCCTCGAATTTGCCTCCCGTACAATCCTGATAAAGAAGATTATCAACAAAGAGGAGAATTGCCTCTCTTAATCGTGCCTGTTTCTCAGACTCTTTTTTGGGGGAATGTAAGCCCGGAGATAATACCGATGGTTGGATTTCCTTGGTTAAAAGCATCTTTTTTGGAATATTATAGACGGGGAGTTCCCTTGTTTCATATTTGTTTGCATTCATCTGCAATGACAGATCCATATTTTATTTCAGCGATGGACAATTTCTTATATTTCATTTCAAGTCATAAGAACATCAATTTTAAATTTGGTTCGGAAATTGGAGAATATAAGACAGCATCGTTTAAAACTTATATTTTGCCCTATATATTTAATATCAATAAAGACATTATGAAAACATTTTTTAGAATTGTAAGGAACAAATTAAAATGAAATATTTCACTGTTAAAATCATAACCAGTCTATATGAGAAGATCTTCCATAAGAAGATAAGTCATGAAGTCAAGAATTTTTTGAAAAATCTCTCTTATGTAAGTATAGGAGCAATTATTGCCAGCATATTTTCTTTTATATTTAATATTCTTGCAGGCAGATTTTTAGGTCCTTCTGAATATGGCAATTTTGCCATTGTCCAGTCCGTAGCTATGTTCCTCTATATCCCTATGCTTTTGGGTTTTAGTATGGCCATGACAAAATATTCCTCCGAAAATAAGGATTTTAAAATACAATCAAAAATTATATCTACTACATATAGTCTTGTCGCTTGTCTTACTATTGCTTCAATAATTTTATATCTGACTCTTTCGCCATATCTTTCCACTGTATTCCGTATTCCAAGGAATACTTTTTATTTATCCGTCATTTTCGCCGTCTTATTTACTTTATATACTCTTACGACTACTACACTACAGGGTTTATTCAAGATGAAGATTTTAGCTTTTTCCCAACCCGCATTTACTGTAATTTTGTTGGGTGTTTTTCTGTTATTTATATTTGGGAATAAAATTTCCTTTAAGTATGCAGTATATTCAATGTATGTTTCTTATGGGGTAGTTAGTTTGGTTTTATTAGTTTTCTTTTTACGCTCGTATATTCGATTTGAATTTGATGAACCATGGAGAACTATTTTAACCAAATATAGTATGTTAGCAGTAATCGGAGGCTTATCCTTCGTTTTTTATACAAACATTGACATGATATTAATAAATAAATATATGAAAACTGCAGATGTAGGAATTTATAAAGCGTATAGCTTGGGTTCTATAAATTTAGCAAGAAGTCTTTTCTTAATCCTTAATATGGTTTTTTTCCCTACGGCCTCAAGGTTTAAAAATAAAAAAGAAATACTTAAGATGATAAATAAATTTATGCCTTATTTGATGGGTTGGGGTATACTTTTCATATTTTTTTGCGAATTTATGATTTTAAAATTTTATGGAACTTCATATTCTTTTAAAGTAGGGCTGTCTTTCTTTTTTGCAGTTGCCGCAATTATTGTGTTTGCTGCCGAATGTTACATATGGTTAATGGCTTCGGTTGGTAAAAAAGGTATAAAAATTACAGCTTTCAGTGATGTAACTTGTGGAATTACAAGTGTAGGGTTAAACTTTTTGCTTATCCCTATACTTGGTATTCTTGGAGCCGTAATTTCAATTGGTGTAGCACATTTGGCATCCTTGTCCATTGTTATCTTCAATAGATATTTATTGCATTTAGAAGAACAGGATTAGTTATGAACGAAAATTTTGCAGGATTAGAAGAAGAAAAAAAAATAAAAGATAAAATTGTTAAGAGTCTTATTAACTATTGGAAATACCTTAATGTGCGGAAATATTGTAAAGAAGAAAATGCTGTAAGGTTTTTTTTAGATGAAGAAAAAAATAAAAGAACCTTAATAAATGATATTGAAAAGGCAATATTATCCCTTGAAGGGAAATCGGTTTTGGATGTTGGATGCGGCAAAGGGAGCATAGTCGTCTATTGTGCCTTAAAGGGTGCTGTAACTTTCGGTATTGATATTGACGAAGAGGAAATAAAAATTGCTAAACTAAGAGTTGCATCTTATGGTTTGAATAAGGTTGGAATATTTAAAGGTGATGTGGAACATATGCCGTTCCCAGACAATTCTTTTGATTTAGTTACAGCTACATCCCTGTTGGAGCATGTAGAAAATTTTGAAAAAGCAATTAAAGAAATGGTTAGAGTAACAAAACCCGGCGGTTTTTGTTATGTCACGGGACCAAATCCTTTATATCCACGGGAAGGACATTATAAGACGTTTTTCGTTCCATATTTACCCAAGCAGTTAGGGAAGATTTATTTAATCTTAAGAAGATTTAATCCTGATTTTTTTATAAAACATGTCAAATATCCCTATCCATCAATGTATAGAATAAAAAAAATATTTATGGGAAATGACATGGAAATAGAAGACCTAACAACAAAATTTATGTTATCAAAAATTGGCGATATTTCTTCAATTAAGAATAAATGGATTAGGAATATTGTAAAAATATTAAATAAGATAGGAATGAGAAATTTAATGATTAAAGGTATTACTATTTCCCCTTTTTATTCTAACTATTGTATTTTAGGAAAGAAACAATGATAGATTACAATTACATAGATCCGCAGCAATATGATACAAGTTATAAGATTTTTCCCAGAGAAAGGTACCTCCTTGAACATTGGTATCCACTTATAAAAGATGCAATTAGTAAATACTGCAAAGATAAAGTAGTCTTGGATGTAGGTTGCGGTACAGGGAGATATAGTGGACTTATCTCAAATTACACAGACTATATATTTGGTTTAGACATATCTAAAACAATGCTTAATCATGCCCAAAATAAGTATCCTCATTTGAATTTTATTTTGGGGAATACACATAATCTCCCTTTCAAAAAAGAATCGATAAACACTGTTGTATGCATCGGCCTTTTTGAATATGCAGAAGCAGGACAGATATTGAAAGAAATTAGAGGAGTTTTGAAGGCTGACGGTATTTGTATAGTCCAACGTGCAAATAAGTACGGTGCTTTTAGAATGTTAAATAGGTTAATTTATAAATTTCGGAGAGAAGAATATTTTTGTAAAGAAGCTTCATTTGACGAGATGTATAGATTATTTCGGAAAAATGGATTTAAAGTTTTGAAATTTATGATGGATGACGGGTTAATTTGGTTACCAAACTTTTTAGATAGATTATTTGGAAGAAAAATATATTTGTTTATTGAGAGTTTTTTTAGGGTATTTAATAGGAATCCCTTCAGTAATGCAATGTTGTTTGTAGTAAAAAAGGAATAAAATTAATTTTATGGATCGGCAAAAAATTATTTTTCTTATTTATTCTTTAGGTGTTGGAGGGGCAGAGAAAGCGCTTGTAAATATAATTAAAAACCTTGATTTAAGAAAGTTTTCCATTCGAATTATTGTTATTGCTTCAGATGTGACTTTACAGAGAGAACTTCCCGCAATAATTCCGATTACGAAATTAAGAGTAGAAGGGCGTTTTACTACTTTACGGGCAATTATTCCTTTGGCAAGACTAATCCGGAAGGAGTCCCCAAAAGTGATAATTTCTTTTATGTGGGGTACAAACCTCATTGTTCTGCTTAGTAAATTAATTATGCGTTTTCAGAGTAAAATAGTGATTTCTGAACGGACTTATTTAGGAAAAGCTTTTTTAAATTATAGTTTCCCGTCCGTGCGGGAGATGTTAATTAAAATATTATATCCTCGTGCTGACAAAATTATTGCTGTTTCTTCAGGAGTTGAACATAATCTTTTAGACCAATTTAATTTATTACCCCACAAAATTAAAGTCATTCCTAATGGGGTTGATATAAATAATATAAGAAGTTTAATGGAGATTCCTTTCGCGATGCCTTTTAAGGATGAAGGATATATTATTTCTATAGGAAGATTGGAAAAGGTAAAAAATTATCCACTTCTGCTAAAAGCTTACGCTGAAATCAGTAAAAACTATAGCATAGGTTTAGTAATTTTGGGGGAAGGAAGCGAAAGGAAACATCTGGATGTCCTTATTCATAATTTGGGACTAGAAGGGAAGGTTTTAATGCCTGGTACAGTAGATAATCCCTTTCCTTGGATTTCTAATGCAAAGGTTTTTGTGCTTTGCTCGATATATGAAGGATTCCCCAATGTAATTTTAGAAGCTATGGCTTGCAAGGTTTCTGTAGTAGCTACACGTTGTCTTTCCGGACCAGAGGAGATGATAGATAATGGGGAGACAGGTATTTTAGTAGAGAATAATAACGTTGAAAAACTAAAAGAAGCAATAATGACATATTTAGATAAGCCTTCTTTAGCAAAAGAAATAAGCACAAAAGCTTTTGAAGAAATCAAAAACTGGGACATTAAAATGGTCGTTAAGGAATATGAAGCAGTCATTGAATCTATTTAGAAGGAACATGGGATATGGGAAAAGAAAAAATTACTTTCTCATTCGGTAAAAACTGGGAAGAATTCATCAAGAGTAATTTTAGCCAGGAAAGGATAGAAATATCTAAAAAACATATTTTAGATTTTTTGGAATTAACTGATTTATCAGGTAAATATTTTTTGGATATTGGTTGTGGTAGCGGTCTTTCTTCTTTGGCAGCGTTAGATGCAGACGCAGAGAAAATTGTGAGTTTTGATGTCGATACTTATTCAGTAAAGACTACTAAAAAATTACGCCAGCTGGCAGGAAATCCTTCAAATTGGATTGTTTTAGAGGGTTCTATTTTAGATAAAAATTTTCTATCCAATATAGAACCCGCGGATATCGTTTATTCATGGGGAGTACTTCATCACACTGGAAAAATGTGGGAAGCTTTGGAGAAGGCTGCTGCTTTAATGAAAAAGGATGCTTTATTGTATATTGCTCTTTACACCACGACTAACAAATCAAAATATTGGCTTAGAATTAAGAAAAAATACAATAGAGCATCTAAAATAGAAAAAAAGTTTATGGAAATCTCGTTTGTCATCGGACATACAATTATTCAGATGCTTAAATTTAAAAATCCGTTAATTCATATCCTGAATTATAAACGCAAACGCGGGATGTCTTACTTTACAGATGTTAAAGATTGGCTTGGCGGATATCCTTATGAAGATGCAAAAATTG
>JAQURI010000008.1 GCA_028715665.1 Candidatus Ratteibacteria bacterium | reverse complement strand
CGACGCCTACTCCCGCAAGTTCTTTGAAAGGATAAGAGCAAATTTTCGGATTTATAACGGCCAGCGCCGGAGGAATACGAATACCTGCTTTATGATGGTCAAGAATTATCGTATCAATTCCTTTTTGTCTTGCTATCGATATTTCCTCGTAACCGTCCATGCCGCAGTCGCAGGTTATTATCAAATTTATACCGTCATGTTCGGCTTTTTTGATAGCTTCCATATTTAACCCATAACCGTCTCTGACTCTATGCGGCATATAATAAGAAACGTTTGCTCCAAGTCGTTTTAATGTCAAAACAAGCAAGGAAATCGACGTTATTCCGTCCACGTCATAATCCCCGTAAACAAGAATTTTCTCGCCGTTTGATATCGCCTTAAAAACCCTGGCCGACGCTTCTTCGATACCGTCCAAAAGTTTCGGGGAATAGAGGTCGGAAATATTTCCGTTAAGAAATATTTCGGCTGCCTGCGGAGTTCTCGCGCCGCGGTTTATCAAAAGTTGTGAGCTCCAAGGAGAAATTCCCAGTGCATTTGAAATTTGCCCGGCGAGAAACGGCTCAAGTTTTTTTACTTCCCAATGTCTTTCTTTCATTTTTGATTTTTAATTTTCCCTCTGGAATTTCTTTAAAATTCCGAGGACTTGGTCCCTGAAATTGATTTGCAATTTCTAGGGGTAATATTTGATATAAAGTTAGTTAATTCCCCTATTTCTTCCAAAGAAAGCGTTTCCCCGCGTCTTGTCAAATCAATCGGCGGATTTTTATAAAACTCCGACGGAAAAGACAGCGGCTCAAGCGAATTTTTTAAGTTTTTTCTTCTCATCCTAAACATTGCGTCAGCTATTTTGAAAAATAACCGTTCATCCGAAACTTTTACCCTGGAGAATTTCAGAGGTTTTAACAGAACGATAGCCGAATCGACTTTAGGGGGCGGGAAAAACACATTTCTGGAAACTTTATGAATTATTTCTATATCCATATAAAATTGCGCTTTTATTGTCAGAAAAGAATAATTTTTACTGCCGGGTTTTGCAACCAGGCGAGCGGCAAATTCTTTTTGCAGCATAAGAACGATAGATGAAAATTTTTTCCTATAAGAAATCAATTTAAAAAGAATAGGAGACGCTATGCCATAGGGCGGATTAGAAACCACTTTCCACTTGGAAGATTTTTTAAATATATCCGACAAATCCAGTTTCAAGATGTCAGCAGCGATTATTTCTATATTGGGACATTCAAAAGCAAGTTCTTTTAACAAATAAACTGCGCCTCTGTCTTTTTCTATAGTTACTACATCCGCGCCTTTGGCGGCTAAAGCAAAAGTCAATGTTCCTATGCCTGCGCCTATTTCAAGAACTTTATCTTTCTTTTTTATTGCCGCCGTTTCGATTATTTTTTTAAGTATATTCTTGTCTATCAAAAAATGCTGTCCGAAAAGTTTCCTGGCGCTCAACCCCCTTTCCGTCAGTAAACTTTTGACTTGAGTGGGCGTTGCCAAGTCCCAAAATGGTTTTTTAAATTTAGGCATTTGAGAATGGGAAACGTGTTTAAAAAAATGAATCTCCCCGTGCTAAAGCACGGGGTTTCTTTCCTGGATAACCCCGCATCGTAAGATATCGGAAAAATCTCTTTGATATTTTTCCGATACTCTGCGGGATAATCGTCGCGCATTCATCTCCGTCTTAAAAGACGGGGATTTCTGCGTTCCGATTAAAAATATAATATCACACGATACCAAAATAAAAAACCCCCACGCCAAAATCCTTGGTGTGGGGGTGTATTTTCTTGATTGTGTTAATTTTCAAACTGTTTCATCACCCAAATTACCGGCATTAACATCTCTCTTGCCGTATTTATCAATGCGGGATACCCTCTTATAAAATCGGCTAACGACGGAGATACTCTGTAATAAGTACTTACGAACAGCCGCCCCGCAGGGTTGGTTGCCAGTTTCTCGTCTCTGAATCGCCTGACCAACATAATTTCTTCTTTTGCTCTGGAAACTCCCAATATAGTTGCCAAAAAACATGAATTCTTATCTTCATCGTCTCCCGGTTCTTCTATTACCATGCTGATACCGCCCGGGTCCCAAATCTCGCTGTCAGCTTCGTCATAGTTATCGTCACCGTCTCCTGCATCGGTCAGTTCTAGCGTAATAATATTGTCACCGTCATTGCTCCCGAACGGGAATTGATACCAGTGGTCTGTCGGTTCATCCGCTGTAGAGCCGTATTTCCAATATTCCGCATCGGTAGGAACATTATCGGGAAGAGTTAACGTTACGGTAACCGTCTCACCAGCTTGTATGTCTATAATTCTTAAAGAGAACAATCCGAATGGGAACGGCACTTCGGGTTTACCCGCATCCGGCAAATCCTGTTCGTCAATCGGATCGGTCTCAACAAAAGCGCCATTCTCTAAAGATAAAGTCACGTCCCCATTTTTAGTATCAACAGGACAAGACCTGGAATATTCGTCATAACCCATATCAACGACCTTCTTAAACGGTCTTTTTTGTCCGTCTATATCATCTTTCGGAGCGCCGTCATTTGAGCCGGAATCGCGGCAGGGAGAATCCTTGCTTAAATGATAGCCGGCATCTTCTTTAGCTTCTGAGACAGGAGGCCTCATTTTAAGCTCATGCTCTATAATTTCGGATGCATTTACAAATAACGGGTCTTCGTCGATATTATTATCTCCCCAATTGACTTCACTGTCTTCATCGCAATAAATTCCATCCTGCCCGCCTTCTATATCGCTGTAGTCAATATCTAAATACGAATCCCATAATAAATCAATCTGTCCGCCATATTCTCCGTTAAGTTTTCTTTGCGGGTCGATAATTCCATAGCAGTTTCCCCACAATATGGAATTTTTTACTGTCAGGGAAGAAAAATCATCGGCTAAAATTCCACCCCCCCCTGTTATCCCAGAAGCAGGATAGCCGGAAATGCCATCTCCTTCTGCCATTGGAGAGCCAAATATCATATCAATGTTATTAAATGCAATTGTGCAGTTGGTAATAGCCAAATCAGCACTTTCACAGAATATACCACCTCCGGCAAGAGCGATATTTTCTATAATTGCGCAGTTGGTAATGTTTAAGGAAGAATCAACAGGGCCGGGAATTGTTTTTTCATCCATGTCTTCCTCATCTCCGGTTATATAGATTCCGCCGCCAACCATAGCTATATTTTCAGCAATTGTGCATTTGGTAATGTCCACGTTAAAAGAATCAATGGGGTCGGGAATTGTTTTTACAGGCATGCCCTCATCCTCGACAAATATGCAGATCCCACCGCCATCCGTAGCCGTATTTTCAGCAATTGTGCAGTTGGTAACAGTCGTACCAGAAAGGATATTCGAAGTTTTTGTTTTAGTAATAACTTCTCCAACGGCAAATATGTAGATTCCGCCGCCATAACCAGGGGCATCCAATCCATAAGCTTCATTATCTTCAATATTACAATTGGTGATAGTGGGAGAAGAACCAGCACCGCAATAGATTCCGCCGCCATAACCGGCATCGCCATCCTCCCATCCATAAGCTTCATTACCTTCAATATCACAGTTGATAATACTCGGAGAAGAACCCAAACCGCAATAGATTCCGCCGCCGGCATCGTCGTTAGCTTCATTGTTTGCAATAAAACAGTCGGTTATAATCGGGGAACAATCTTCACCACAATATATTCCGCCGCCATCGTATTCGGCATAATTTCCGTTTTCTTCATCTTCACTGCCGACTGTGCAGTTGGTAATTGTAGGAGAAGAAGCATTAACACAACAAATCCCTCCGCCGTCGTCTTCGGCTTCATTATCTTCAATTACACAATCGGTAATAGCAGGAGAAGAAAAAGAACAGTATATTCCGCCGCCGTCATGGTCGGCTTCATTATCTTCAATTATACAGTCGGTAATACTTGGAGAAGAATAGTAACAGTAGATGCCTCCGCCATACTCGGCGCTTCCGCTTATGATAGTGAATCCTTCAATAACATCTGTCGCATCCTGGCCAGTCTCATCAAATGAAAAAGCATTTCCACTATTTTCGCAGTCAATAATACAGTTGGCAGGTCCCTTTTTAGATTTTACCGTAATGTGTTTTACGGTAGCGTCCCATGTCAAATTCTTATTGCCTTCTCCGGTATAGATTCCGTTATCTACTACTACCTTATCTCCGTCGGATGTCGCATCAATTGCTGCCTGAATCGTTTCATATTGTGACGGCACGTGTAATGTCGCCGCAACTACTGCATTCGCCCAACATAAAACTAAAGCAACAAAAATAACAAACAACCACTGCTTATTTACTCTCATTTTATTTCTCCTCTTCTAAAAAGTTTTTTGATATATTCGGATGTATTTTGACATAGATTTGGGGTTTGACTTAAACTGCCTTATACTCTTCTCGTTTAGAGTTGTCAAACGTTTTAAAACGGCTCATTTTTACAGCCAAATTTATTGCTTCCTGCATGCTTTTCGGATTTGCGATATTTTTGCCGGCGATATCGTATGCAGTTCCATGGTCGGGGGAGGTGCGGATAAAAGGAAGCCCCAAAGTGACGTTTACTCCTTCATCGAAATATAGCGTTTTTAACGGAATAAGCCCCTGGTCGTGATACATTGCGACTACAAAATCGTATTCGCCCCCGCCTTCCCGCCACTGCTTCAATGGCGTGCGGGCAGGTTTGATCGCTTTATGGAATACAGTGTCGGAAGCGTAGGGTCCCTGAACATTTATCCCTGATTTTTTTGCTTTTTTTATTGCGGGAATTATAATTTGGACTTCTTCTCTGCCTATAGTTCCGCCTTCGCCAGCATGCGGATTGAGCCCGCATACAGCTATTCTCGGTCTCGGGGCATTAAAGAATTTACCCGCGTTATGGGCAAGTTTTATGGCGGTTAATATTTTTTCCTCGGTCAATTCTTTTGCTATATTTTTAAGCGGGATATGCCTTGTTGCAAGAACAACCCTTAAATTTCCTCCGACAAGCATCATCGCGAAATCTTTTGTTTTTGTAAGATGCGCCAACATTTCCGTATGTCCCGTGTAAGGAACGTCTGCTTTATGAAGCCCTTCTTTATTTATGGGAGCGGTAACCAAAGCGCCTATTGCGCCCGAAGAAGCTAATTTTATGCCTTTGGCTATATATTCGTAGGATGCTTTTCCGTATCCGGCATCGCACGCGCCGAATTTTATTTTTTCGGAAAGATTTCCAAGGTCAATTACAGGGATTGAAATAGAAGATAAATTTTTTTGAATTTCTTTTTCGGTTATAACTGATATTTTTAGTGGGATAGAAAATTTTTTGATAAGCGACTGTAAATATGAAAAATCGCCGATTATGACAGGTTGATATTTCGAATATATGGGTCTTTGTTTCAGAGATTTCACGATAACTTCCGCGCCGATACCGGCGGGGTCGCCCATCGTTATACCAATTATTGGAATAGTAGACATTTATAAATCCTATATATTTAAGTCCAGGATATTATAAACTTTATAGAGAAATTTGGGAATTGGATTTATTGAGAAAAAACGAAGTTGAATTACCCCGCAACGTAAAACATCCCGACGTAACGTCGGGATACTCTGCGGGGTAATTATTATACCCTCGTCTTGAAAAAACAAGGGCATAATAATTAAAGCCCCAAAATACCGTGTGGGACAGGAATCTCAACACCCAAATTCTAAGTGGGTATTCTCTTGGATAGTTTCTGTTTCTCCCGACATACATCGGAAGCATACATGCTCTACCCAAAGCTGAATTCCCTGTGGAAAATATTGGCTAAGGATTCCACTATTCCATCACGTGTATCTTAGAGCTTCAACCTTATTATAATATAGAATTTGCGAGTGTCAATGCAGGAATTCCTCTTTTTCTTGACTTTTTTCGCTTCGACGTTCCGTCGAAGCGCCCCAGCGAGTGTGTCAAAATTATTGCAGAGAATTTTGATACGGTTTACGAGCTGGGGCAGTAGACAGGCAGTAAATCAAATCAGCGGGGATCCCGATGAGTCCCGTTAGAGATGAAGAGCGTATAGTCCGTTTCTAGCCGAGTTGCTGAAGGAACTATAAGGCAGTATAGTGTCAGTGATAGTTTACGCTCCGATGTAACATCGGAGCTATCTCTAACGGGATGAGCATGGCAAAATTGTCTAAGAGAATTTTTACATAGTATATGAGCTGGGACAGTCTTTTTTAAGAAGCCGGGGATAAAAACTTAGCAGCGTTATATTGCGGAAATTTTATCGAGGAGTTTGTCTATTTTTTCTTCCCAGATTTTGTCTTTCTTGAAATGTTGCTGTTTGCTTTTTTCCAATTCATCGGCAAGCTCAAGGCAAACCAGTATGACCGCTTTAAGGGAAGACATAACGCCCGAATCGCTCATACAATGTCTGATTCTATTTTCGATATCTACAGCCAATTTATGGATATAAGCGGAATCGGTCCCGGTTCTTAATCTTATTTCGTTGCCGAGGATATTGACAACGACAACATCCCCCCGCTCCGGCAATGAAGAATGGGATAAACTTTTATCGTTTGGAGTATTGGGGTGTTTTACGGGCTTTTCGTCTTCCATACTTTTTCCTCTCCACCATGCGTGGGTCTCTGGAGAGCAATCCTTTTTTCTTTAAGGTAGCCCTGAATTTTGCATCTGCATCCACCAAAGCACGAGCAATGCCTAAAGCAACCGCACCTGCTTGTCCCGAGATACCTCCCCCCAAGACTCTAATTTTTACATCGTATCTTTTTAGATTATCGGTAACTTCCAGAGGAGCAATGACTTTTGCTTGAAGATTTGCCTGAGGGAAATACTCATCCAATCTTTTGCCGTTTACAAATATGTTTCCTTTTCCCAAAGAAAGTAAAATTTTTGCAATTGCTTCTTTTCTTCTTCCGGTCGTATTGACTTTATTTTCCATAAGTTAAATTTCTCCTGTCTATTATATTATTTAGTAAGACTAACAGCTTCCAACTTCACGCTTTTATGAGGATGTTCACAGCCTCTATAGACTTTCAATTTTTTCATTCTTCTGTCTCTCAATTTATTGAACGGCAGCATAGTTTTAACAGCCCTTTTTATTATCTCTTCCGGCTCTGTCTTGAGCAGGTCTTCAAATCTTTCTTCTTTGAACCCGCGGGGATACAGAGAATGGCTTTGATATTTTTTATTTTCCAATTTTTTGCCGGTAACTTTTATTTTTTCGGCGTTTATAACTACTACAAAATCACTCATATCGATATTAGGCGTATATGATGGTTTGTGTTTGCCTTGCAAGACAAGAGCTATTCTGGAAGCCAATCTGCCCAAAACTTTATCTTTGGCGTCTACCAAATACCACTTTCTTTCGACTTGTTCCTTTTTAAGCGTGAATGTTTTCATTTTCTATTGCTCCTTGCTTTACTTAATACTTTTGCCGGAATCGGCAGATTTCTTAGAATAAATAATTTCGTCTATGATACCATACTTCTTTGCTTCTTCGGGATTCATAAAAAAATCTCTTTCCGTGTCTTTTTGAATTCTCTCCAGAGGCTGACCCGTATGCTTTGCGATAAGTTGGTTCATTTTTTCTTTCAAACTCAATATTTCCTTTGCATGAATTCCGATATCCGTTGCCTGTCCCTGAATGGTACCGGAAGGCTGATGGATAAGAATTCTGCTGTGCGGCAAAGATAACCTCTTGCCTTTAGTTCCCGCGACAAGCAATAATGCCGCGGCTGACGACGCTTGCCCTATACATATAGTGGACACGTCGCATTTTATAAACTGCATAGTGTCGTATATCGCCAATCCCGAGGTCGCATAGCCACCCGGGGAATTTATATAAAGGAATATGTCTTTTTTGGGGTCTTCGGATTCCAGATATAAAAGCTGTGCGATTACCACATTTGCTACATGGTCGTCTATAGGGACCCCTAACATTATTATTCTGTCTTTCAATAGACGAGAATAAATGTCATAAGCTCTTTCCATCTTGCCTGTTTGTTCCACAACAATCGGTATCAAAGCCATTTTAGCTCCTCTAAACGGTTATAATGCTCCCCTTCTTCGACGAAGAAAGTTTTCCCGCTTCTTCGGGCGTAAGAATCATTTTTTTCGCTTTTTCTTTTACTTTTGCATTTTCGACAAGAAACCTCAAGACCTTTTCTCTCTGTAAATTTTCTTTAATGTCTTCTTCCGAACCGTCTCGTGCCTGAATTTCTTTTTTTCTCTTGTTGACTTCCTCGTCGGTCACCTCTATTTTTTCTTTTTTGGCAATTTCTTCGATTATCAGTTGTTGTTTTATATTTTCTCCCGCTATCTTTTTGCTTTCTTCTTCGCTTAAGTCCTTATTCAAAGACATATAATATTCGGAAAACCTTTTAATTACGGAAGGCGGGACCTCTATGTCGGAATTTTTAAGGACTTTTTCCGTAACGGCTCTTCTTAAGTTTTCTTCTTCGTAAATCTTGGATATTCCTTCAAGCTCCGCTTTTATCTTTTCCCGTGCCTTGTCCAAATTTTCGAAATTACCCAATTTTCTCGCAAAATCGTCGGTTAGAACCAAAAGCCGCCTTTCCTGAATGTCTTTGACCGTTAATTTATATACCACTTTTTTACCTTTCGATTTTTCGGATTTGGATTCCTCGCGGATTTCTTTGACATCGCCCTTCTTAACCGCAGTTAGTTCTTTTTCCCATCCTTTCGGAAGAGGCGTCTTTCCCAATATCAACTTTTGGTTTTTTAATTCTTTTGCTATTTTCCCCGCGATTTCTATTTGGTAATCGATTGTTATCAGGTCGCCTCTTTGGGAAGGGCGGTTGGTTACAGGAATAAGTTCGGCCTTTTCTTCGCGCTTCCTTTCAAGGACCGCCTCAACATCTTCCTTTGTGATTTCCGTTTTTTCTGCCTCGATTTCTACGCCTTTATATTCTCCTATTTTTACTTTAGGAAAAATTTCGACTATTGCTTCGAACTTTAAAGGTTTATCTTCATTTAAATCCACATCGCCGTCCGCCAAGCGGCCAATTTTTATTTCCGGCTCCATTGCCACTTTTAAGTTTTTCTCAGCAACCGCTTTTTTATAATACTCACTTACGAGCTCTTCGGCTACTTGTCTGTTTATATTCTTCCCGTAATAGAGTTTCAAAATCTTTAGAGGGGCTTTCCCTTTCCTAAATCCCGGGATAGATGCACTATTTAAAACCGCAGAATACGTTTTAGTCAATCTTTTCCCCACTTCTTCCTGCGGAATTTCTATAGACAACGATTTTTTATTTTTATCCAAATCTTTAACTTGTACTTGCATTTGTTTTCCACTCATATATCAGAAGACAGAAGTCAGAAATCAGAGGTCAGATTTTTGTTCTCTGTCATCTGTTGTCTGTTAACTGTCTTCTGTCTTATTGGAGCGGGCGACGAGGTTCGAACTCGCGACCCTCACGTTGGCAACGTGATGCTCTACCACTGAGCTACACCCGCGTAAAACAGTCGATAGTTTAGAGTATATAGTTTATTATTTACAGATTCAGGACTGCAAACTATAAACTATAAACTATTGGCTGTCAACTATTTCCTCACAGTGCGGACGGAGAGAGTTGAACTCTCAACCCACGAAGGGATACGGTCCTAAGCCGTACGCGTATGCCGGTTCCGCCACGTCCGCGTAAACCTCGCTTCGCTCGGCAGTAGCGAGTAGAGAGCAACAAGTAGCGAGAATTAAATAACTGTACATACTCTCGTTACTCTCTACTTGTTACTTGCTACTTTATTTAAAATAGTGGGTCATGCAGGACTTGAACCTGCAACCAATGGATTAAGAGTCCACTGCTCTGCCAAATTGAGCTAATGACCCCGAAAAAGGGTTTTAAAAAAGGGTTTTATTATAAAGTAGTTTATATTTGAGAGTCAATTTCCCCTTTTTTAATAATATGCTACGGGATGAAATCCATCCCCGGTTTTATTCTTTTTATTAGAGCAATAATTAAACGCGCGGTCCAGTCGAGGTCTTTTGTAGAAAGCAATTCGACAGGTGTATGCATATATCTTATAGGAACTGACACAAGTGCAGTGGCAACACCTTTTTTTGTCAGTTGCATTACATGGGCGTCGGTGCCTGTTCTGCCGGGTTCGCCGAATACCTGATATGGGATTTTTTCTTTTTTAGCTGTATCTAACAAAAGGCTAAACAACTTGGGATTTATATTTGCGCCTCTTGATATAACCGGTCCTGCTCCAATCTTATACTCCCCGATTTTCTTTTTATCGATGGAAGGGTGGTCTGTTGCCCAAATCACTTCAATGCAAATACCTATGTCGGGGTCTACTCTAAATGTAGAAGGAACGGCCCCTCTCAAACCAACTTCTTCCTGGACAGTGACAACACCGTATAAAGAAGACATAAACTTCTTATCTTTAAGTGCATCCATGATTTCCACAATCAGATAAGCTCCCATCTTGTCATCAAAAGCTCTCGATGTAACGAGGTTATTTCTTAGGACTTCCAACTCTTCAGCAACAGTTACGGGGTCTCCGATGTTGACTGTTCTTTCAGCTTCTTTTCTGTTTTTTGCTCCAATATCTATCCACATATTCTCTATTTTTAAGGTCTTTTCTCTTTCTTCTTTTTCCATCCAATGTACCGGTTTTTTGCCTATTATTCCCAAAACCTTGCCCTTATTAGTGTGTATATATACCTTTCTGCCCGGTATAAGATGGTTGTCAATGCCGCCGATCGTAGTAAAATAAATGAACCCCTCATCGGATATATATTTGACCATAAGCCCTATTTCATCGCAGTGAGCCGCAAGCATAATTTTGGGGTTCCCGTCTCTATTTAAAACTGCGGTAAAATTACCAATCACATCGGTAGAAGTGTCTTCCGTAATTTTTTTCATTCTGTTTTCAATAACTTTCTGAACCGCCGTTTCAAAGCCGGAAGGAGACGGGGTTTCAACAAGTTCTTTCAAAAACTTCAAAGATTCTTCGCGCATTTTTCCCCCCTTGTCCCCCTGTTTGTCCGCCGAAGATACAATGGCGGACTAGGGGAAGCATTTTATTTTTATATTTTATACAGGTATATATTATCATCTTTAGGACTAACAGTCATTTCCCCGCGGAGACTGATGAAATATTTCAAATTGAAAAAGATAAGATTATTAGATATAATTTACATCCAAAAATCTTAGGCCGGAATTACTCTGGGTTTAAGACAAAATTAAAATTTTAATAAACAATCTTAAACAAAGGATAACGGGAGGTTTTTTCGCCCAAAAAGCACGTCTTTTAAAAAGTTGGTGAAAAAGTTTTAAGGGAAGCGAAATGCAAATCGACTTACAAAAGAAGCATTTAGAACTTAAGTGTTTTTTTGAGCCGGATGGAGTAGCGGTAATCGGCGCCTCGCCCCATCCCGAAAAACTCGGATATCAGGTAGTAAGAAATTTAGTCGAGGGGGGCTCGTTTTCCTTGCCCCACCTTAAAGGATTCGCCGGCAATATATTCCCAATAAATCCTCAAGCAAAAGAAATTTTAGGACTAAAATGTTATCCCTCCGTAAAAGAAGTTCCGAAAAACGTCGATTTGGTTATAATCTGTATCCCGTCGAAATTTGTCCCTCAAGCAATCAGGGAATGCGCCGAAAAAAAAGTCAAGGGAATAACCGTCATTACGGCAGGTTTCGGTGAAGCAGGAGAGGAGGGGAAAAAGCTTCAAAATGAATTTCTAAGTATAGCCAAGAAGAGCGGAATAAGGATAGTCGGGCCCAATTGTCTCGGCACCTTTTACACTCCCGCCTATTTAAACGCAAGTTTCGGCCCTTTCCTCCCTTTACCCGGAAAAACCACTTTTATAAGTCAATCTGGCGCATTGGTAGACAGCGTTGTAGACTGGTCGGTCAAAGAAAAGTATGGATTTAGCGCGGTAGTGAGTTACGGCAATAAATCCGATTTAGACGCTCCCGATTTCATCGCTTGGGCAGCCAATGACAAACACACAAAAGCAATTGCCCTTTATATCGAAGGACTCAATGACGGCAGATATTTTTTGGAAGTAGCAAAAATAGTAACCCCTATCAAACCGATTGTTGCTTTAAAAGCAGGTAAAACAGCCGCAGGGACTAAAGCCGCCGGTTCTCACACGGGCTCGCTTGCCGGTTCGTATCAAATTTATAAGGGGGCTTTTAAGCAATCCGGCGTGATTATGGCAGAAACTTTAACCCAGATGTTTGACATGGCTAAAGCATTGGCTTTTCAACCGCCGGCTAAAGGAAACCGGATAGCAATTGTCACAAACGGCGGCGGTAACGGTGTAATGACTGCCGATTATTGCGAAGAAATGGGAATAGAATTACCGCCTCCTTCTAAGGAAATAATAGAGAGATTAGATAAAAGCGGCAAAATGCATCCTGCTTGGAGCAGAGGAAATCCTTTAGACATAGTGGGAGATGCCGGCCCCGATAGATATAAGATTGCTTTGGAAGCGGTGATAAGCTCCGATATCTATGACGGAGTAATAGTAATTCAAACCTTGCAGACGACTACTCACACCGTAGAAGATGCCCAACTTGTGGTTGAATTGCAAAACAAATATAAAAAACCGGTTGTTGGGGCTTTCATGGGTGGACCGTTTACCGAACCCGGAGTCAAATACTTAGAGGAACACGGAATCCCTAACTATAATGATGTGGATAGAGCCGCAAAGGCAATGTGGTCCCTGATAGAATACGGAAGCCACCTAAAGAAAAAAGGTAAATTATGAAACGAGAGCACATATTAACTCAAATCGAAAATTTCAAAAAACGCGAAGAGAAATTTCTTACGGAACCGATTTGCGAAGAAATATTATCCTCATATAATATCCCTACTCCTCCCGCATATCTTGCCAAAACTCGCGAAGAGGCAGTAAAGCTTGCCGAGAAGATAGATTTTCCTGTCGTTTTAAAAGTGGTTTCGAATCAAATTATTCATAAGTCCGATGCGGGCGGTGTAATAATAGGCGTCAAAAATGAAGAAGAGGCCGCAAAAGCTTTTGATAAAATCCTGGAAAATGCGAGTGCCTATAATCCTAAAGCTGAAATTGAGGGCATCTATGTCCAGAAAATGGCCCCTCCCGGACGTGAAGTAATAATCGGCTCAGTCAAAGACGCACAATTCGGGCCAGTCGTGATGTTCGGTTTGGGGGGCATCTTCGTAGAAATATTAAAGGATGTAGTTTTTAGAGTTGCTCCCATAAATAAAGATGAAGCTTATGAGATGATTTATGAGATAAAAGGGCTTCCCATTCTTAAAGGTGTAAGGGGGGAAAAGTCAATAGACTTCGATTCGTTAAGTGAAACTCTTGCTAGCATTTCGCAACTCGTAGTTGATTTCCCCCAAATTGCACAGTTGGATATAAATCCGATTCGTGTTTATCCTAAAAAACTATATGCAGTAGATGCAAGAATTATTTTGGAGTAATTGTAATTAAAATATCGTGATAAATTAAAAAGGAGTTAATATGGCCGTACCAAAAAGAAAAGTGTCAAAATCGAAACAAGGGATGAGAAAATCCATCAAGAAACTGAAAGCGCCTACCCTTGTCGAATGTTCCCAATGTCACCGCTTAAAACTTCCTCATCATATATGCCCCAATTGCGGATACTATGGCAAAAGAAAAGTAATGGAAGTAACCTAAAAATAACAGATGACAGAGGACAGAGGACAGAATTAATGATTTTTTCTGTTTTCTGATGTCTGACCTCTGATTTCTGTTTATCCGAACAAAGTGAGGATAAATTGAAAATAGCAGTCGATGCAATGGGAGGAGACAATGCTCCGCAAGCGATAATAGACGGAGTTTTGTCTGCTCTGAAAGAAATAAAAGAAGAAATTGTTCTTGTAGGCGACAAAGAAAAAATAAGCCCTTTTCTTAAAAAAGCCTCTTCCAAAATCCCTATTTACCAAGCTTCCGAAGTCGTCGAGATGGATGAATCTCCTTCATTCGCCATAAGAAAGAAAAAAGACTCTTCCATAGTCAAAGCAATCGACCTGTTGAAAGATGGGGAAGTGGACGCGGTAGTTACCGCAGGAAACACGGGAGCGTATGTTGCGGCGGCGACTATTAACTTAAAACTTATACCCGGGATAGACCGTGCAGCTTTAGCCAGCCCTTTGCCCACCACCAAAGGCGTATCACTGCTTTTGGATGTCGGCGCAACCGTAGATTCTTCCGCTGAAAATCTTTTTCAATTCGCAATAATGGGGAGCATTTATTCAAAAAAGATTATGGAAAAAGAAAATCCAACCGTAGGATTGATTAATATCGGAGAAGAAAGTTCCAAAGGCAACTATATAGTTAAAAAAGCATATGAAATAATAAAGGCAAGTAATCTTAATTTCATAGGGAATATCGAAGGAAGAGATATTTTTTCGGGTGATATAGACGTAATAGTATGCGATGGTTTTGTCGGCAACATACTTCTAAAATCCATCGAGGGTTTTACCGAGACATTACAGGTATTGCTTAAACAAGAAATAGATAAAAGAATATCTTCTAAGTTCGGCGCATTCCTGGTAAAAGATGCGTATAAAGCATTCAAGAACAAACTCGATTATGCTTCTTATGGCGGAGTCCCTTTATTGGGGACAGGAGGCTATTGCATAAAAGCGCATGGCGCATCTTCGTCTAATGCCATAAAAAACAGCATTCTTGTGGCTGAAAAAGAAGTAAAAACGGGCGTGAATAAGGAAATACAGAAATATTTTGAATCCAATCATGTTACAGAAAGGACACAAGTATAATGGCAAAAAATATTAAAATTATAGGTATAGGCTCATATTTACCTGAAAAGGTTCTTACAAATGCGGATATGGAAAAAATGGTAGATACTACCGATGAATGGATAACAGAAAGAACAGGAATTAAAGAAAGAAGAATCGCAAGAAAAGACCAGGCAAGTTCCGATTTGGGACTGGAAGCCGCAAAAAAAGCGCTTAAAAACGCTTCTTTAGACCCAAAAGAATTGGACTTGATATTGGTCGCGACCATTACGCCCGACATGTTTTTTCCTTCGACTGCGTGCACAATTCAAGATAAACTGGGAGCATCCAATGCCGCAGCCTTGGACATTTCAGCCGCTTGTTCAGGGTTTTTATATGGTTTGGTGCTTTGTGACTCATTGATCCGCCAGGGACAATATAAAAATATTCTTTTGATAGCCTCGGAAACACTATCAAAAATAACCGATTGGGAAGACAGGTCAAGCTGTGTCTTGTTGGGCGACGGCGCGGCAGCACTTGTAATAACCGCAAGCGACAGTGAAAAAGAGGGGATTTTAGCAAGTTCTTTGGGGGCAATAGGTTCGGCGGGAAAACTTCTTTATCTACCGGGAGGCGGTTCCCGCAACCCTGCGACGGAAGAAACTGTAAAAAACAGAATGCATTATTTGAAAATGCAGGGGAACGAATTGTTTAAAATAGCGGTGAAATCATTGGTGGATTCCGCAAAAGATGTAATGAAAAAAGCGAAAGTAAAACCTGAAGATATAGATTTGTTTATTCCCCATCAGGCGAACCTTAGGATAATAAACGCGACCGCGACAAGAATCGGCATTCCTTCAGAGAAGGTGTTTGTGAACGTGAATAAATACGGCAATACTTCAGCCGCTACCATACCGGTAGCTTTGGACGAAGCGTTACAAGCGGGAAGAATTAAGAAAGGCGACCTCATTCTGCTTGACGCTTTCGGCGGCGGGCTCACATGGGGAGCAATTCTTTTAAGATGGTAATATATTAAAAAAGTAACGAGTAGAGAGTAGCAAGTAGCGAGAATAAAATCCTAACTATATATTCTCTCTACTCTGTTCTTGCTACTCGCTACTTTTGATTGGGTAAGCATATGGAACCGCATATTTTCCGCGAGTATGATATAAGGGGGCTTGTAGAAAAAGACCTGACCGAAGAAGTAGCAAGGCAAATCGGGCAAGCCATCGGCACATACTTAAAAAAATCCGGCAATAAAATAGTAGTAGGCAAAGATAACCGCAAAAGTTCTCCCTCGCTAGCAAATGCGCTCATAGAAGGGCTTTTATCTGCAGGTTGCGATGTAATAGACATAGGGACATTGCCGACGCCTGTCCTCTACTTTTCCATACAATTATACTCTCAAACAGGCGGGGTGATGATTACCGGAAGCCACAACCCGCCCGAATACAACGGAATCAAGATTTGCAAGGGCCTAAGTTCCATTTACGGCAAAGAAATACAAAACTTAAGGGGCATAATAGAGTCAAAAAAATTCGAAAAAGGGAAAGGGAGCCTCACAAAGAAAGATCCAAAAAACGATTATATCGATTTCATTGCAAAAAGAGTCAAGGTTAATCCCGATTTAAAAATTATAATAGACGCAGGCAACGGGACATCCGGATTTCTGGTCCCCGAATTAATGGAAAAATTGAACATTAAACCTTCTTATCTTTACATAGAGCCTGACGGAAATTTCCCCAACCATTTGCCCGACCCGACCGTTTATAAAAACATGCAGGATTTAATTGACAAAGTCAGACAGTCAAATGCGGATGTAGGCATAGGATACGACGGCGATGCAGACCGTATAGGAGCAATAGACGATAAAGGAAGAATCGTTTGGGGTGATAAACTCTTGTGCCTTTACGCAAAAGAAGTGCTTTCTCAGCATCCGCATGCAAAAGTGATTATGGACGTAAAATGCTCGCAGGCAACCGTGGAGTATATAGAAAAATACGGCGGTAAAGCTATAATGTGGAAAACGGGTCATTCGCTCATAAAAGAAAAGATGAAAGAAGAAGGCGCTTTACTTGCCGGCGAGATGAGCGGTCATATGTTTTTTAAAGACAACTATCTGGGATTCGACGACGCATTTTTTGCTTCTCTGCGGCTCCTTGAAATACTTTCCAAAACAAAAGAAAAACTCTCTCAACTGGTGGACAAAATCCCGAACTATTATTCCACACCTGAAATAAGAATCGATTGTCCGGAACAAGAGAAGTTCAAGGTCGTAGAACAACTAAAAAAATATTTCCAAAAAAAATATAAGACAATAGACATAGACGGAGTCAGGATCCTTTTCAAAAACGGATGGGGACTTATCAGAGCTTCCAACACTCAGCCCATACTGGTATTAAGATTCGAAGCACAGACCGAAAGAAGTCTTCAAGATATAAAAAACGAAATAAAGAAAAAACTTGAAGAATACCCTTTTATTACCGCTGAAATATAATAAGACAGAAGACAGATAACAGTAGACAGATAACAGAAAACAAAAAATTCTACCATCTAACTTCTGTGTTCTGTTCTCTGACTTCTGACTAAACATGGACAAGATTCTATTCGACTCAAACACAAATTTAGCCCTGTCCGCATCTGCTGGAACCGGAAAAACACGCGCGCTGTCTTTGCGTTTTCTGGATCTGTATGTGAAATATGAAAATATTTCCTCCATATACGCGCTGACATTTACGAATAAAGCGTCCGGAGAAATGCAGGAGAGAATAGTCCACTATTTAAACATCTTGTCCAATCCCGAAAAATTTCCGCAAGAAGAAGAAATCGCGCAATTGTTTAGTCCCCGTTTTAAAGATATAACTCAAAAAGCCCACAAGTTAAAACACGGGCTACTTTCGGATTTTTCCGACTTCAACGTTTCGACAATTCATTCTTTTCTGAACAGCATATTAAAAACAATACCTTTTCAAACGAACGTTCTGCCGGATTTCACAATAATAGAAGCACCCGAAGAAAATATCCTAATCGGCAAAGTTATAGACGAATTCCTGCAAGATGCCGTAAATAATCCCAGGGATAAAATGCTGATAAACAAAGTCCTAAGCAATAAATATCGCAATACTAAAAAAACCATAAAAGATATGTTCTTATCACTACTGCCCAGAATGCTCGAAATAAGAGAAATCTTTGAAAATTTAGAGAAAAGCGAAGAGCAATTTGCCCCAGATGTTTCCCGTTTAAAACGAGATTGTTTTAAAATCATCGCGCTTCTTAAAAATGACAACTTTTACAACAATAAAAATTTAGAGAGAAAAATAGGAACTTTAGCACGGCTTTTAGAAGATACAGAAGAAGAAAAACTGATAGAAGAGATAATGGAGCTATTCGAAAAAAAATATTTTAAAAAACTAGAAGAAAATCCCGATACAGGCCAAGCATTCAAAAATTTAATTTCGTCTATAAACCGACAGGCAAAAGAATTTGCTCTTTCAAACAATCGAAGGCTCCTTTTTTATAATCTTAAACTTTTTTTTGCCATATATGACAAATTCCAAGACATAAAAAAAGACTCGAACGTGGTTACTTTTACCGACCTTGAAAATTACGCGTTAAAAGCCCTGTCTGACAGCCAAATAAAAGAATATCTGTATTTTAAATCCTCAAGCCAGATAGAACATCTCTTGATAGACGAATTTCAAGATACTTCAATAATTCAATGGAAAATACTGGAGCCGATTGCGGAAGAAGTCACAGCCGGACAAAATCACAGTTTTTTCTACGTAGGCGATCCCAACCAAGCTATTTATCGCTTTAGGGGCGGGGAAAGCCGGTTATTCAACCACATCAAAAATAAATTCCCCGGCAAAATACGGACCGAATATCTTACTAAAAACTACCGTAGCAAAGAAGAAATAGTAAATTTTATTAACGATATCTTTTCTTCCGCAGAAGGACATAAACCGATGCAATCCATGCAAAAACAGGGCGGTTGGGTTGTCGTGGAAAACATGGGAGAGCACGGACAAAAAGAAGGCACACGAATAGTCCGAGAAAAAGCAGTGCAAGCAATCAAAACTTTAATAAAAAATGGGTATCATTATAACGATATAGCGCTCCTGGTCCGCAAAAACCAAACGGGTATTAAATTGTCCGAGAGCTTGGAGGAAGCGGGTATACCGACACAAAGCGAATCCAAATCGCCGCTCCTTTACCAGGAAGGAGTTCGCGACATAATTAATCTTTTAAGATGGCTAACAAATCCTTGCGAGGATTTTTATCTTTCTTTGGCGCTTCTGTCGCCGCTTTTTTCAATAGGAGAAAAAACGCTGGAAACTTTGAAAACAAAAAAAGATTGCACGCTTTTCGAAAACCTAAAAACCAAATATATGCATCGGCAGATAACCGAGAAATTGCAAGAACTGCTTAAGATATGTGATTTTTTAAGCCCTTACGAATTAATTTCTTTTATATATTCCCTGCTGAACATCATGAAAAATTATAAATATAGCGGCACTTTTTCTGCACTATTGGAACTCGCTTACAAATTTGAAACCGAAACGGGGACTTCTCTTTCTTCGTTCGTTGAGTATTTGCAAAAACACGGTCAAACACTGGAATTTTCAGAAAACGAAATCAACGGAGTGCAGATTCTCACCTGCCATAAAGCCAAGGGATTGGAATTTCCCGTCGTATTGCTTAGCGAAACCGTATGGAATATGGAAGGGGCGGAAAACGACCAGTTTGTTTTCGAATATCTCGAAACGGACAGCGAACTTGCACTAAAAAATATTTACTACAGAAAAGACCCCCTTCTTAAATTATTCCAAAAAGAAATTTTTCAAGACGAAAAAAGGCGTTCCTATAACGATGAGCTAAACAATCTATACGTAGCCATGACCCGAGCCAAAGAAGGACTATGGATAATAGGATATCAAAACAACCGATTGCCAAAAACGTGGTTTGAGTTTATAAGCAAATCAGAAAAAATACAATTTAAGAACAACATCTATAGCGCCGGGAAAATTCAAACGCAAACAAAACCCCCTCAAAAGACAAGAAAAATTTCTCCTAAAATCGAAAAATTTAATTTTCATAATACTAAACGACATAAAATTACCGTTTCTCCAGAAGAAAAACCTATTATATCGGACGAACAGAGAGACATTTTGAGATGGGGCGAGATTTGCCATTATGCTCTTTCAAAAATAGAGAAAATAAATGAAAGCAATCTTGAAGAAACGGTTCGTTTTGCAATAGACAACACTCAAAAAGTATACGCCCGCAGCCATGAAGAACAAAAAGAAATTTCCGATAAATTGGCTCCCGTATTAAAAGATATCCTAACAGACAGGGATCTGGAATTTATTTTTAATT
>JAQURI010000007.1 GCA_028715665.1 Candidatus Ratteibacteria bacterium | reverse complement strand
TCCGTAGGTGTGTATGTATTTCGTTCTTCTAACTTCTGCATAGTTTTGTTACTAAGCCTCCTTGTCAAACTGTTGCCCATATCCCTCACGGGACATGCCCCCGACTTTTAGTCGGGGGTGATTGACTTTTCTTTGACATTTTTTGCATGTCACGTATTCAGGTATTGCAGTGAAACGGGTCTTTTGACGCATATCCGGGAACTCTCTTATTTTATACTGTTCTCCACAATATGTTGTCCCTTCTTTTCCTCCCCCATAATGAAAAACGCCTTTACCAAGTGTCTTCGCTTTTGTTCCTATTACAGAAGGGTCGAAATTTAGGTTAACTATTATCTTCCGGCTCATTTCTATTCTCCTCTCTCAATATCTTTTAGAACTTTATATGCCTGTTTGGATGGTGTTAGTATTATCTGGCCATCTTTTTCTTGAATCAGGTATTCTACCCCTTCTTTAGCAATTCCTGTCAGAGCTATGATAATGCTGCCACCGTGTCTTGCCGTTGTTGCAAACTTCATAATACTCCATGGGGTATGGTGATGACACTGGATATGGTATGGATTTTCATCTCACTGCCTCAGTATACATGTTTGCCGTCAATATACACTGCCCCATCGTCATGAACAACCACTTTAATGCCAGAAGCAGTTTCGACTGTAAGAATCTGCATTTCGATTCCTTTGTATTTTTCTTTTGTTCCAATTACTTCAAATTTCATATTAACTATGTTGATAGAGTTAACATAAAGTAGATAAAGATAACGGTAAATGGAAAAATGTATGTAAAGATATTGAAAAAAAAAGGAGTTCCGGATTGTCCGGAACCAATAACTCAGATTTAAGATGCCTGCAACCAGCCTGAATCATCTTGGGCTGTGTCAGTGTTTCCGACCTGTACTCTAAATAAGTCTGGAACCATGAATGCACCGTTGCTGCTGGCAATTGCGCCTGCATTCTGAACCATGGTTACATTGACTGTTTCATTGTATCCATAGGTATCAGTTTCCAGTTCCCATGTGAGTCTGTTTTTATCAGATGCGGTGTTCTGGGTTAACATCTCGTTGCCGATTGAACCAACATAGTACCAGTTGTAGTTCGTGGTCGCTGATGTCAGGACAGTGGATGCGATATTGATTGGGTCTGCTCCACCATAATTCTCTGCTTTTGTCAGAGTGGTGAATTTCTTGTTGTGACCGTTCTTGTCCGTGACCGACAGGGATTTGAATTTACCAGTATAGGATGGCCTTGCTGCAATATAGATTGCTCCATCCTTGGTTATTTCTCCAACGTTGGTGTTATACGAGTACCACGTTATTACTACGTTTGATTTCGCAACACCCATGTCGTCATACATATAACCTATCTGGTTTGCAAATGAACCGTCTACCCACGAGTTATTACCGTAGTTCTGAAGATTCCAGTATGCTGCACCATTTGTATCCTGAGCTACCCACTTGCTTGAACCTACATCGAAGTCTTTGAGTTCCATGAGATGTGCCGTGGATACGTTTTCGCTGGCTGTCGGGGACGTGTCCTTGTAAGAATATACTATAAACTTATCGCCCTTTGAAGCAACTAACTGGGGCTCAGACCATTCACCACTTGATACTGATATTTCCTTCGGGGTTCCCTTTCCGGGGAAGCCGATGAGTGATGTAAGACCCTTATTATAGTGTGCTGCCATGATACCATATCTTGTGGCTTCTTCATCGTATTTTCCTGATGTATCGAATTTCGCATAGGATGAGTCAAGTAAGATTACTGTGCTTGTTGAGCCGGTTCCGCCTTGATAACCCCTCAAGAATAATTCGAGTTCCCCAGACTTTATGCCGGAGGTTGATGTTGCTCCTGTATTGTCGGGTGGTGGGGTTGGGGTTGGTGTTCCGCCTCCGCCTGTAACGTCTCCTGTATTTACTGTTCCTTTATCTCCTCCGAATAACAGGAGTGCGCCGAAAATAACTACGACGACTAACAATCCCGGTACCAGAAGATTACTTCCAGATTTTTCTTTTACCATATTTTCTTTCCTCCGTGTTTATCTTAAAAATGATAAACACTCACGTTTAGTATATCTGAATGGTATATAAATACAGGGATTTTTCATAAATCCAGATACCAGAAATTGAATTATTCTGTATTTCTAATTTTTGAATCAACGTCGGGTGTTGGGTTTGTTTTTTTCCCTGCCCTGAATAATTTCGGAATAAATTGTTTCCAGCCGTTAGTTACATCGAACTCCGAGCCGACATATTGTGCAAGCAGATATAGTGCACCAGTCAGAACTATTATAATAGATACTGTCAGTTCACTCATTAAATAGACGTTCACAAGCAGGTTTCCTATTGAAAGCATCAATAGTACCACACTGTATGTTGAAATTGGTAAATACCTGACGTTTTCAGTCCTGTATTCAGGATTTATCGCGTACTGTTTTGTTATCGGGTTGCCCCTGATAATATCTTTCTTGACCATTGCCTGAATATTGTCATATAACTGTTTATAAGGAAGAAGATGACAATCATATTTCCGGCAGATTGCATTTTCCAGTTCTTTTGCTGTTATCGGCTCTTCGTCTTGAAGGGCGTCGAGGATAGCCCGGAATTCCCAGCTTATACTTCGTGGGTCAAACTTTCTGGACAGGGATTTTACAACTTCATCTCGTTCGTTCATATTTCCAACCTCATACTTGTGTATATATGTATCAGTGGACATATACTCGTAACGCCAATACCAACGCCATACTTCATTAAATTATATTCCTTTTTATTTTTCATAGTCTCTTGCTCTTGGTTTATTTTATGAAACCTTATTTTATCTCTGATATTCGTACTAATGTTTTGAGTCACGTTACGGCTTGATACGACATTGCTCGAATGGAGTCATATTTACTTTTTCTCTCTTTTTTATGATATTTTTTTACGAGCCTCATAACGATTTTGTCGAATTTTTTGGTTGGTTGTTCCTATTTACGTTAGTACTAACGTCCGTCTGATATATTTGTCGTTTCACATTATTTAGCCTCTCATATTGTCGTAATACTTCTATCGGTATTGGTTTGTGTAGATTTAATGAGATATTTACACCAGTTACCTCCCGGATTTTCATTCTATGTTCAAGTATTTTGTGAACGAAGACGCCTTTGGGTTTCAAGTATCTATACATAAACCCTTTTTGTCCCTTCCATGGACATTTCTTGCGCCAGATATATCCACGCCATGGCCATTTTTTTTCTGTAGATGATTTCACTGATTCGGTCTCTTCTTGAAATCCGCTTTTGGAGAGTCTAAGCAGTCTCACTCGTACCCCCCCTTCAGATAACCCGGTTAGTTTTGCAATTTGTTTTGGCAATAGATATTTGCCTTTTGGTTTGCTGGCCTCAACTAAGACACTTAATATCTTGAATTTAGCTTCATTAAAACGACAACGTGTATCTCTTTTCTTTACCAACCTGTTCACCTGCTAACAGACCTTTATCTTCCATTTCTTTTAAATATTGCTTTCTGATGTTTGATACGTTTGCTTTTATCCCTATTGCTATTTCGCTCGTGGACGCTTCTCCTCCAACTGATTCAATGAATTTACGGATTTCATCCCATTTTGGATTATTTTTATATAGTTTTGCGGCTTCCACTTCCTTTTTTTTACTTTCCGATGTTATATTAGTTCCATTTTCCATAAGTTCATCCGCAATACTGTCTGGAAGTTCAAATTCCTTCCCATCATCCGCTTTATATTTACAGGTGTTGCCGTCCTGACTTGTCAGTTTATAATCTTTTTTGAATTGTTCTATCGATACTGGAAATGTCAGTGTTTGACCTAGACCTTTATTCCTATATACTGGCATTTCCGGTGTTGCTGTTATATCCAGTTTCCATCTATCAGAATCTTCTTCTTTTAATTGTTCTTTTAACTTCTTATTATCCTCTTTCAATTGAATTACTTCTCGTTCTAATTGAATTGTTCTGGTTTTTTCGTCTTTTAATTTATTATACGAATCCTCGACTTCACCGACCCGGTTTGCTTCTTCCTGTTTTAAATAATTTATTCTGTCGTTCATGAAGTTTATTTTAGTCTTATATTCCCTGCTTTCCATTTCCATCCGGTTCATCCGGGTCTTCATGACAGTCGTTTTATCGTCAAGCATTTTGTCGTACTCTGCTTTTATTTCCCGATTCTTCGCTGTGAATTCTGCTGCAATATCTTTTACTTTTATACCCACTTTCCAGTCCATCTGCCTGTTTTCCCATTCGGTGTATGCAAGACGAACAAGTATCGGATACGACATTGATAACCAGTATTCTTGGCACATCTGCTGAATCCGTTGGTCGTTAAGCCTGAATATCTTTTGAAATTTACATAACATTTCGGAAATATAGAAGTCTGTGACTTGTTTTATATTTGAAATGAATGGGGGTTGATTCTTGAGATGCTGTTCTGGATGGAGATGAATGGGCGTATTCATTTTTTGCGCAATGAGTTCCAGAATTGTTCTGACCTCTATTGATAAGTTGTGCCCCGGTGTTGATATTGTTAATCTGTTGTTTTCTAATTTTGACAATACTATGTTCGTCATATTCGCTTCTGCATATAACTCATCGAATTTTGCATGGTCTGGTAGAGAAAGTAGAATGGTTGCCTGTTCTATTGTTTTGCTGATTTCATTTTCCGGCACCACGGCAATTTCTGCTTCCAGTGTTGCGTGTTTCGGGCTTCGTTCTTCCCGGTCTCGCTGTATCTTCTCTTCGAATCCGATTGCCTCTTTGCCCTTGAAGTTCTGCTCCGGTGGGACTTGTTCTACTGATGCCCCTCTCTCCGCTCTGGCTTTTTTTATCATTTCGTCAAAACCGATTGCTTCTGTCATATTTATCACCTTAATCAACGTGCCGTGTCCTGCACGACATAAACCGGGCGTAATATGAACAGTCTGGTATTGACGGGTCGCCCATTCCGTTTATATGTACCCGCCCCAATCCAGTCCCGTTGATTTTTGTTACTCCATCCGATAGTGGTAATGATTTTGTCATTGCGATGTTAATTGGCACATTCTCGCCCAATAACCCTTCGGCTATCTGATTCGGGTACTGGAATGCATGAACGCGGGTAACACCCCATGCACGGGTTAATACATTGAAATTCACAAGCGCATCCCTTGTTGATTTGTGTTCTGATTTATCCGCCGGAGCGAATTGTTTTGTTTCGTCTATCACAAATACAGGTCTTAATTTGTTATCGTCCCTGACGCATTCGAATAGTTGCTGTAATATTGTCGATAATAATGCGTCCCTCCTTCGGTCTGTTGGTGTTGTCCCCAGACTGATTACTGAGATTTTTCCCGGTTTGTTTGTTCTTGGTGGGTGAAGCATTTCTGCTACGTCCGTCCCGTCGTCCCTGATAATTCCCATATCACATAATGGATTAAATAGATTCTTTAATGAATCTGCTGACTTTGATGTTGATTTTTGGTTTCCAAGGTCGGAAAGTTGTTCCCTTATATACGATATTGTTTTTTCTGATTTCGGTCTCGTCAGAATTAGCTCTAAGTATCGCTGAAAATCCCTTCCTGCCGGTTCCTTATCTCCCAGTTCGAAAAATGATGATGGGGTCATACCAGATGTCCTTATGGATAATAATTTCGTAGCGTGGAAATCCCGTTGCATAATTGGCCATGTCAGTTTTGCTTCATCATATATGGGAACGTAAACTTCCACGTCCGGGATTGCTGTTGGTTCCTGCCCAAACCGACGTAATGAAGCCAGCATATCTTTTCTTTTTTCAGCTTCTACATCCAGTCTTTGATTGAATGACCAATACTGATTCTTTGTCGGGTCTATGATAATTACTGCACGGTGTTCTTCAATTGAAAAGTATTCTACTATCTTGCGTATCAGTACACTCTTTCCACACCCCGATGAACCATATACGTTGATTGCCTCATTCATTCCTGGAGTTGATGGAAGTGGAATATATGCATTCGACATTGCTTCTCCCGTATCGGGATGGAGTTGTTCCCCAATAAGAATTGACCTGTGAGGGACTAGATATGGTTTGTCGGTAGTTACTGATGATGATATTCGTCTTATTTTCGGTGGAACAAGCCTCCTTGCGAATGGTGTATATGCATGTCCTAATCCACTGCGCCTGTTTCCTATCCTATCAAATATCGTTCTTGCTCCCATGGATTAATTCCCTTATTTCGTATCGTCCCGGTCTCCAATATCTCTGGTTTCCCGCTTTGGTTCTCTCCTATTGATTAACGACGGGTCGTCATTGTAAATCCCACGATTTGGTTGCGGATAATATCCACTGCCTCCGCCGTAACCACCAATATATCCTCCTCCGGGATAACCTTCTGAAGACGTTGGTATTGAGCGTGGCGATAGGTACAGGACATGTCTTATGTAATTCCCGCTCGTATTCAGAACCCCACACAGGCGAGCAAATAAAAACGATAATCCACCGAATTTTGTTTTTATATTATGTAATGGGTATAGAAATTCGTCCTGTGTTGCATTATAAATGTAAAATATTGATTCTCTGTGTGCGTTTATGGACTCAAAAAGGTAATAAAATTTATTATAAAAGTTTTTGAACTCCGGCTGGGATTTATCGAGTTCAACATATGTATCCAGCATCGTCTGGGCTTTTCCCAGATTCTGGTTAACCGTTTCAAGGGCTTTTAAAAAGTCTTCTTCTTCACCTGCGGTTAATCTGAAATATATTTTTTGTTTTATCGTTATCGTGTGAGCCATAAGTTCTTTTATTTTTTCATCGGATTTGCTAATCTGAGTTGCAAGTGTGAAGAACAGATATGCCATTTCATCACGTTTTTGTTCTTCCTCGACGTTGTTATATATTACGTCATTATGGGTTTGTTGCTCACCATCAGATTCTTGTTGTGCTTCGCTGTTCCTGCTATTAGTTGTTAATGGCTCTTCATATTCTTCCTGTTCTTCATCTGGTTGTGGCATGTTGTCCCTCTTGTGGTGGTGATATCTGTCTTATCAATCCTTGTTTCAGTGTTTCTACTGCACTGTTTGGTTCCTGAACTTTGAACTGGTCGCGCATTGCAGTTAGGAAATCTACTGATGCACGTTTGAAATCCTCTTCGGACATCCTGTTATTCTGGAATAGCTGGGCTTTTGTTATATATAGTTCCAGCGGGGTAGGATTCTGGGTTATGGTCATTGATTGGTTTCCCAGAGGAGATACTATTGTTCTTGGGTCTGACCCATACATGAATCGTTTCATCCAGTCGACTCCGACCACATTCAGAAACTGGACTGCAAGTATCTGTTTCTGGCTTTCAGCCATGCCCCCGTCTTTTTGCATCATTGATGAAATTGCACGGATATCCGACTGCATGATTGCAGCGGTTTTTGACATATCTTCGGCGTCGATATTGTCCCAAGGTACTCCAAGGTTATATTCTCCTTCCACCATTGAGATTCCCTGACTGGTTTTTTCTTTGATGCTCAGTTGTAGCCCTATAACCTTATCCAATGCCCACTGGTAACTTTTAAGGAGGGTATCTACATAAGATTGTAGTTGCATTACTACTCCGTCTGAGGCTACTACACGGGCTTTTAAAATGTAGTTCTGCGAGACAAGCTCATGTTTTTTTGATTCTGCACTCTGATACATTTCCTTTATTGAAGTTACGAAGTTAATATCTTTTGAGAGTTTTTCCAGTTCTTCTGCCGTCAGGTGTGGAATTATTTCTATAAGTGATTCCTGAGTGTTGGTCGGTAATTCATCATAGGGCTCATGGATTTTAGTGACTACCGGATTATGTGCTAATGATGCGTAGATGAACAGGTCTCCACTTTCTGCCTTTTCCATTACATCATATGCTCGGATTGCGTTTTTAGACACTATATATTTTATATGATGGTGTCCTCTTCCGACTTTACGTAAAACCGGATAATTCCCTAATATCGGATGTTTGAAATCAACGACGAGACATTGTTTATCTTTATATTGCCGGTCATCGTACCAGATTTCATTCAGTTCATTCACGAACTTTCCCGGCTTATAGGTAATCTCTGTTTCGACCCCCCATGCCGGGTCATACCAGCCAAGGTCGATTAACTTAAATTTGTCGTCGATGAGAAATATGTGAGGTAAAGTCTCAAACGACCAAGTTTTTTCTATATAACTCATATTCCTCTATTCCTATTGGGTTTTCGGATGCAGGTGATATGCTGCTGATTTCTTTTTTCTGAAGATTAATAGATATGCAAGTCCAATAACTCCTATAACCAGCAATAAATACCACAGGATACTCCCGTTATCCCCGCCATCCTGTGGCGTTTGTGCCTGATTTGCTGTAGTTTTGGTTGTTGTTGTTGCTACTGAATCTTTTACCGCGAATTTAACAATCGCTGAACCACCATCTGTAGATTTGAAATTCATATCGTACTGGCCGGGCTTATCAAATGTAAATGCATACCGTCTATTCCCGGCATCTGTTATTGTGACCCCTGTTTGTTTTTCAAATGCCCCTGTCGTGCTCATTGGCACAATAAACTCAGAATCCACATTTACTTCGTATGGTGCCTCTGAGACTACTGGTTTCGTTTCTGAACTGCTCGAACTGTTTGAACTACTCGACCTCATGCCAGTTGTGATAAGCGTATATACTTCCGTGAATTCTTCTTTCCAACCCCATGTGTTCTGGGTTTCGTATTTTATTGTGAATTCGTACTTCCCATTGGAATCTATAGTATATTTTGCTGTTTTGTCGCTCCACACTACTTTTGGTTCGTTCGACTGTGCTTTTACTGTTATTGACATCGGGATTGACGTGTCCCGTCTTTTGAAATAAACACTTACTTCCGATACCCCGCCATCGGTTGTCCAGCCGGTTTGCTTGACGTAATCTTCGCCATTAAAATTGTTTGTTTTTCCTTTGGCCATCGGAAGCTCCCGGTCGTAATATACGTAGGCGTAGATTGGATTATCCGTGGTGTTAGTGGTTGTATCTGCGGTGTCTGTGCTTGTAGCTGTGTGTATCTGTTTTATATCGATAAGCGTTAACTTTATAGATTTTTCGTTCCCGGTTACATTATTATCATCCTTACATAATCCACGTACACATGTGCCATCCGACCCCTTTATTAAAGAGAGAGCGGGGTTGGTAATTCCAGACCCAGTGATTGAAAACCATCCGGTCTGGTTAGACGAACCGATTCTTATAAAGGTGATTGACGTGTCCATGAAAGGTTGTGTGACACTTTCATTTAAATCCCATAGCTCTGAAATCCAGTTGTTTTCGACCCCCTGAGTTCCTGACACTACGATTTTTGCTTGGTATATATCTTCTGCTGACACCGGAAATGTTAATGATACGAGTAATAATAATAATATAATTGCTTTTACCATCATGTTAAAACCTCTGTTTTTGTTATGAGTTCGGTACGCTTTTCTGATATTTTCTTCGATATCTTTTCAGATTGCTTCATAAAATCTTCTACCTCTTCTTTTATTGGTGAGTGCGAATATAAAAATTCCATTACATCGTCGTGCGTGATTTTTTTTGGTGTTGCACTTCCATTGTTTTTTAGGATACCCAATACGTTTCTGTATGCTTGGAACCTCTTCAGATTTTCCTGTGATAATGTTACAGACATAAGCCCTCTTACAGATGTGTAAGTAATTCCCGTATTTAAACTATCTGTTTAGTAGTTCTTTTTTGGTTGGTTTTCTGATAATTAGTTGTTGGTTCTTTTGTTGGTTAACTAATAGTTAATAGTTAAAAAACTGGAACGTATGGCTTATACTATACGAATTAATTAAAAAAATGGTTTTTGTGGTTGGCGTACCAACCAACCAGATTAACTTATTTTGAAGGGGGCGTATGCCGGGAAGAAAAATACAATTAGTCCGTTAATTACAATTAATATGTAGATTATATTTATTAAAATCAACACGCTGGTTATTATATCAATTCCCTCTATCTTTTTTCCTTTTATGTTTATATCGTCGTATTTATCGCGCAAGGAGTAAATTATATACATTGCTACAGCTACTGCAACTATTTTTAGAACCATTGTGTTCATAAATGAAATCCGTTCTGCATAATAATTCAAGAATCCATTTATTTCTGTACCCTTTCCATTTTGAACTACTGCCAGTGTGAGTATTACGTCTAGTATATTTAAAACGACATACAGTAGGCATAAATATATTATTTTTGTGTTTTGTTCTTTCTTATTAGCCATCTTTTATTCACCATGTACTTATTTTATTTGACTATAGTTATGTTTTTGGGTGCCTGATTATTTTCGTTGTTGTTTGCTATCCACTTATAACCATATTGAATTCCTCCCGGAAGTGGTGCACTTCCAATGTTGCTGCATCCAGTTGTATCTCCTATTACCAGTTCCCTATGGAAGCCAGCGCAACATTTCCCGGCGTCTTCCGGATTTATCCATTCATGGATTCCGCTCTTACATCTCATAATACTCCTTGGGTGCATGAGTAGCGGATATCTCGTCCTCGATTAAGCTCATTTCAAGAAAGTTTTTTATTCTCGTCTCTCCGGCATAGATATCCATATCTACATAATCCCTTCCACTACCAAATCCTTTCCAGCCAGCTAAGAATCTGTCCAGTTCGTTTAATTTTGATTTTTCGCATATTATGCCCACAGTGTAAGGATATGGTACTTCCTGCTCGTTTTTACGGGTTCTGATTTCAAACCATTGCTGGTTTTCTTTCTCAAGCTCGTCCGCGACCTGTTTCATTCGGTCTGTTGTTCGAAAACACAGTAATAATCCACTTACGTCTGCCAGTTTCCAGCCTGATTGGTTTTCTAATTTTCCGGTTTCTGAGATGATTACTTCCGTCCCTTTCAGTCCTCCCGACCTGACTCTTAGTCCATATATATTCTTGTTTTTTGATTCTAGTACGACGATATCTTTGGATAACATTTTACCTCTGTTGTTTTTTGCCCATAGCATCCATTTTGTGCTTGTTGCATAGGGGTCAATTTTATTATTAATCAAGGTACTTTCAAGTCTTCTTCAGATAATGATATTTTACAAAGACTCCCTAATGTATCGGATGTTTTCTTTATTTCTGCTATGATTCTTTTGGAATCTGCGACTATATTTTTAAAACGTTTTTCCTCATGAATTGGTATATTGTTTTTAGCACAATATTCTACCGTCCATAATAAAGCACCATCCGCTAAATTTGTTTCTTCTTGTATCAAGAAATTAAGTCGGTCTAATACAACTGATTGCGCATTTATCTGAGATATACGATGTTTAAGTGATGTCATGGTCTTCTCTCATTGCTCCTCATTATTTCTCCAATCTCTGTGACTTTTATCCCGTCATTCGTTCCAGTGAGTATCCTGTATATTTGGTCTGTATAAATATTCAAGAAATATTTCTTTACTGATATTTTAACGCTTAGAGGATATCTTGGGAATCCGTACCTGTCTTCAATTTTTTCCTGTAGATTTATAAGCTTATTCGTCTCTGTTTTTTCGATTTCGATTAGATTGTATTTTAATTCCTTCAAAAGCCGTATTGATTGGTCTATATCGTCTATTGATACGTTCATAAGTCTACCCTTTCCAGTCTCTGATATATCTTGGTTTTTTTTATCAGATTAATGTGCTTTTCTTCTGCTTCTTTCTCTTTTTTTATGCGAATTCCTTCTTCAGCACCTTTCCATGAAGTATATCTGAATTCCATGCCATTTACTGTTATCGTATTTATTGGAAGGTCGGCAGCAATATCGGAATAATCAATCATTGGACAGTTTTTTTCTGGATAATCATAACCTTCCAACCCACACATTCCATATTCTCCGCTCAAATTAAAAAATTTGTCGTCCTTCTCCATAAAATTGAAGCTGTAGCCGTCAATATCATGTATTGGTCTTCCGCAGGTTAATGAACCTTCCCTATTCCTGTGCCTGATAGCGCAAGGCGGTAATTCTTCAATGACTGAATTTGTCAGCTTGCCTTGGTCGTCTACCCGGTCTATCCATAGGGCTTTAGCATGTTCGTTTTCTCCCCCAATTTTAGCTCCTTCCCATTCGTCATAAAACTTCCTGATTGCCAGAACTATTGTTTCTGCTTCAACTACACACGCTTTTTTTTGTCTCCCTGTTAAATGCCGCCTGATGAAATCCGTTGTCAGTGCCTGTCCTGCGTCATGGTATATGAATACACCTACGTCATCTATATTTAAACAGGCTACCTGAGACCCGAAACTTGACATATGTATGAATCTTTCATAAATTGGAATCAAATAATGGTTTGTCATTATTGGTTCTCCGATTCTTCAATTTTGTCTTCAAATTCTTCGTTTATCCATTTCGCAAACTTCTGTTTTTCCATATTCTTCAAGACCAGCCCCTCTATTTTCGGTGCTCCGTAATGAGAGGGGAGCCGGGCGAAACATTCCAGTAAGTTGTGAATTTGCTCTATTGTCGGGTCTTTTAGTTTTATTGTGCCGTAACCTAGTGTATTCTGTTTTTCCAGAATGTCTGTAATGCTCGGTAGCCCGTATTCCATCAATATTTTGTTCAGCCATATTTGATGTGGGGCACCTGAATATTTTATTACGTGGTTATGCACTGTGTTTTTTGAATACATTTCTTCTGCGACCCAGTATTCTTGGCAGTGATGCTCTGTAGAACGTAATCTGACACTTAGTTTCCCGTCCACCTTTTCTTCAACCCGTACTTCACCGTCAAATACTGCAAGTACCTGTTCATCTGTCAAGTATCGCTTACTGTATGTCCGTTTTCCGTGCTGGATTCTGAGTATCTGGTTATGATACCATGCTGCTGCCTGACCATCTGATTCGAACTTCATAGTCTACCTCACCGATACATCGAGTCGATGCCTGTTTTTTTGCTGTTAATATTAAGTTGAGCGTAATTATATTCCGCCGCTTTCATTGTGTTCCTCCGTGGGGTGCAGGGGTAGCGGATACCCTGTACTTCAGTACGGGAAGGAGCGTACCCCGCCCAACCACATCTATTAATAATGTATTTGCTGATTGTAATAATGTAATACCGTTTGCCTTAGCTGATGCATGAACTTTCGTACCGTCAAGTGTTCTCAAGTCGAAATATCCCGTCTTTCTTCGTCCGAATACAAAGCATTCAATATTATTCCATAAAACTTTATCGAATCTCTGGAAGCCATGAATGAATCTCGGTGCTGTGTTCCTAATATGGCTCCTGTCGCCTTTGAACAGTTTCCGGTTGCAGTTCCTGACCTGTTTTATTAAGAAACTTATCGGACTTCGTTCCTGCCTACTTCCTCCAGCTATCACAAAAGCATCAGTTCTATGAGATTTATTAAGACTGAGTGCTATCCTGTTGATTTTTGTGATATATCCATAGGTATGAGATACAACATTTCCTGTTTCTTGCAACAGGTTCACCAGCTTCCATCTTAAGATTGACATGAACGTTTCCGGTTTGAAACCTACCGGCAACTTAATATTCAGTTTCAGTTCGCCTTGTGAGACCTTTGAATGACAGGTCTGGCATAAGGTTAACAGGTTTGACGGGGCATCGCCACCGGTTTGTCTTGATATGATATGATGGGTTTCAAGTATCGGGTCTTTGGATTTACCTTTACATGCCTGACATTCGTGATTATCCCGGTGTAGAACATATTCTCTCGTGTTCCAGCTATCTTTCTGGACTCCGTTCTGATATTCTATCCCGGATATTTCAGGATTCTTGATTTTCTGGATATCGAATGCCGCTACTTCAACAACAATGCTTGTGATTGGAAGTATCGACTTAATACAGTTAATCAATTTGATATGACTGTCCAGTTTGTGTTGGATTGACGGGGCTAGCCAGCCGTCGGGTTTCTTGCGATTCAGGAATCTCGGTGCTCTGTACCATGTATTCCTGCTACGCCTCGCTCTCCGGTACATTTTCCGCTCACTGTTGAGCTTAACCATATCCGTTCTTAACTTTACTTCTGCTGAATATACTTCTTTCTTTCCAGTTAGTACTGAGAGACCAATATTCTCATAGCCTGAGTCGATGCCCAGAACCAAGTCTTGGTTCGTTTCTCCTGTCGCAGAGGTTAACTGGATGGTAAATGGGGTTCTTGTGATTACTTTTGCTTTTTCCTCCTGTAGTAGTGTTCTCGCTTTTCGTGGCGTTGTTGGCATGAGAGGAGAGCCTCGCATGTTCAGAACATATACGGCAGGTACTCGCAAGTCCTGCCCTGCCTGTCCTGTGGCAGTTAGAGCCGCATCGGAGGTGTTAGAAAGTGTTTTTAAACTCAACACACTGAGAGTTTCCTCTCTGGTTAATCTTGAATCACAGTTGCTGCGAATGTGCGGAATGTCCGTAGGTGTGTATGTATTTCGTTCTTCTAACTTCTGCATAGTTTTGTTACTAAGCCTCCTTGTCAAACTGTTGCCCATATCCCTCACGGGACATGCCCCCGACTTTTAGTCGGGGGTGATTGACTGGTTCTTCTCTCCGTGATAGAATTTGTAGTCCTCTTTGCTGAGTTCACTCAGTTCCCGTATCGCTTTTTCCTGCATTTCGAATATACGATTCAGTTCCCGTCTTTTTCTTGAATATTCCTCTGATAAGGTATTAATTTCCATGTTCAGTTCTTGCATTTTTGCCTGTCGTTCCTCGGCTTCTGTCGTAATGTAGCCTTGACTGTAATTCCAAGGCTCTTTGGCCTGTTTCTGAGTCCGGGTTTTTTCAATCAAATTATTATCGAATAATGGCCGCATAATTCCACACATCTCATGGGGCTCGATTGACCAGAAAAGACGAATTGACTTCCCTGTAACGATTCTATTTTCCATAATGAAATTGAAAATTTTTTCCTGCATTTCGGATAATCCTTTGCGGTTATCTTCTTTTGCGGAGTCGTCCGTTCTTACTTTATAGTATGTTCTATCGTGCCCTGTATCATTATTCACGTCTGCCACCTTCGGTAGTGTTTTCAATCTGCTCTGATTGAAATCTTAAAAATGTGGTTCTCCCGGCAGAATCAACAATGGCAGTTATTTTGAATTGTCCGTTTGAAAATGCCCGTATATACTGAATTTCATATCCACCCATAATATAGTTCCCGCCATCCCTCACAATCCATGATTTTTGAATGCTGGTGATATTTTCACCATTACTATTATTTAACGGCATTTCTGAATTGAAATGTTCCACTGCTGAAGCCTCAGTCATCCACGGACTCCATGCTAAGATGAGTAGACTCAACAGTGAACTAATCAAAAGAAGAGATAATATCATAACGATAGCTTTAATTTCTCTTGTCATAACCCTACATTTCAAACATAATTACGATAAAGCTATCGGTCAGACAAATGTACGTACATAATAGATGCTGATTCGAAAATATGTCCGGGCGAAATGCATGAATTTTGATATAATCGTGGGGTTAAGGGGTATAGTCTTATTCTTGTACCATGTCAATTCTCACAACAACCAGTTGATATTGACATTGTTTTTGGCTTTTGTATTAACCTGCGCGGTGGCCGTTTTAATCCGTGTTTTTGTGGAATACATTAAATCAAAAGTTTAGTTTTTCGCCCAGTTTTGTACCTACAGTACCGATTTTGAGCGACTTTAGGTGCAAGTGCGACTTTGGGTGCAAAGCTAGACCAATAGCTTTTTATTCTTTATACAGCTTATCCTACCTTATATGGTTCTTGAAAATCTTACGGCTCCTATTGGAACAGCACTTACTAATGACGTCAGCTATTGGTTGCTTGCTATCATTATTTCATTCTTTGTTTTTCTAGCTATGAAGACTATCGATATGCCACGTACCTATGCCGGGATTTCATCTCTGGTCATCACGATTTTCTTACTTGAATTTATCCTGAAAGCTCTTTTTGGGGCATTCCATGTCCCGCTCAGTTTCGGGACTTATACTATTGACATTCCCCTCTATAAAAAAATCATAATCACTGATGGGGTTATGATAATGCGTTTTCTCGACTTTTGTTTTAATTTCGGGCTTGTCCGGTTGGTTGGTCTGCCGTATTATGAAACGTTTATGGCCTCGTCCGGGTTCGTACCAACCGCTGTTCCCGTACATAATCTTTTTAACTTGATTGTTTCTGCAATATCATCCCCCTTCAATTTTTTTGTTTTCCTGTATACGTCTATCGATTCTATTTTTGAATATGTTTTTTTCTACTTCTTCTTTTTAGCTGCTATAATTTTCATAACCGACCTCGCCGGGGCGAATACTCAGCGGTGGGAACCCATGGCGTTCCTTCTTGCAGCCGTTCCTGTTCTTGCATACACTTTTTTTGTCAGTAATCCCGTACAGGAATATGGTATGGCGATGCCTGAAATGCAGAGGTTCTTCTATTTCTTAAATCATGCAGATACTTTCAGCTTAGTTATGTTCGTTGGGACTTTGCTGATAAGCTTTTTCCTTGTCATGCAGATTCTCGCTGCTGCTTTTTCTATATTTTACAGTATCGGGGAGACAACTGTTAGGCCGGACTGGATTTCGCACCACTGGGAAATGAATGTGCAGGGAGTTGGATTCCTGTATACTCTGGGTTTCGCGATTATGTATGCCATGCACCAATATTCTTGGTATGTCTTTTTCCCTGCTATGATTTTTTATTCTTTGTTCAAGAAATTCAGTAGTGGTGCTGTAGATGTTGTAAAAGAACATAATGACCGACAGGAGATGGCTGATTATGTTAGTATTTTAGTTAATAAATCCAATCCCAATGCGCCAGTGCAAAAGGGGGATTCTGAGGGAACAAGCATACTGTTTTGGATTGTGCTTATTTTCCTGCTTGGTGTTATTGTATTTGGATTAATGAAGTTAAAATGGATACCGAGTATTTTATAATTGGGTATATATATTATGAAAAAAAGGACGTATAGAACGGTTAATCGGTCTAAAAATAGTGTAACTCTTACAAGACAAAAAAATAAAAAGAAAGTAAAGAAAGAACAGAAATTGGATATCCACGGCAGCCCTGTTGGTGATTACCGTGGAAAACATTGGGATAAAAAACTCAAGAGGTTCGTCTATACATGAAACCTGAAATTATTGGTTTTTATGCCGATGCGCGGGAATATGTTATCAAGGCAGGATTCGAATGGGAAATTAAAGCTGTTCAGACCAGATACTTTAAAGATATGGATTCAATCGGGTTTCTTGAAGCTTATGTTTATTGTGTCTTCAATGTCGGAATGAAAAACCAAATTGCTGAGAAGATGTATGAAACATTCTGTAAATCTGGTTGTGACCTGAAGAGTATTGGGCACCCTTATAAAAGAGATGCTATTGGAAAAGCTATTGATAAATTCGGGGAATGGTGGGCTTCGTTATTGAATTGCTCTACTGATATGGAACGAGTTGAGTTCCTCGATACACTTCCGATGATAGGTGAAATCACTAAATATCATCTCGCCCGGAACCTTGGTATGGATGTTGCAAAACCTGACCGACATCTCGTTCGCCTGATGAAAAAATTTGAGTTTAATGATGTTCAGAAAATGTGCAGATATGTTGCAGATATTACCGGGGATAGGATTGGAACGGTTGATGTGGTTATGTGGAGAGCAATGAATTTGAGATTTAATAGTTAATTTTTTAGAAAATTTCCGTGTAAACAGCTTCTCAGGGTAGAAACACTAGGGTTAATGTGAAATAATGCGCTATATCTCATCCTTGACGGTTTGTTGCCACCCCGTTGTTCTTTTTTTCTTATATTTCGTTAATTGCATAGATTTTCTCCATGTTCATCTATGCTTTTGGCCATTAATATCTGACCTGTCTGACCGATAGCTTTATCGTAATTAGGTTTGAAATGTAGGGTTATGACAAAAATTGAACGTATTTTATTTGTATCGACAGTGTTTCTTCTCTTTATCGTCGCTGGATTACTGTTTGTTAGTCTAAGTCTCAGGGAAGAGAATTCATCTTTGACTCGTTCCATTTTGAATTCATCACCTAATATAGTCCCTTCGCCAGAGCTACCATTAGTCACACAAACGCTGATGGTTTCGAAAATTATTGATGCAATGAACACAGAGCAGAACAACAAATTATTATCCAATCTAATCAAGCATCCCCAGAACATTTCGATGCTAACGGAAATTATATCAGAAGATAATATAAATATACTGAATACAACGGCACTGGATGTCACAATAAGAGGGAACCATGGGGAATTGTTGAAAGAGGGTTGTTATATCGTAGATAAAGGTTTCTTCCCGCCAGAATCATGTAACCGAATTAACAGTACAGAATTTTCGTTATATTATAATGATGTTGAGTTTGTATATCAGAACCAAGAGTTAATCGCATCAGCGATGCAAGATGGGAACATAAGTTCATACGAAATGAGCAAGCTGATTACCAGCCGTGCGGTCTACGAACTATCAAAGCCTCCGATATACTTGATACATAGATGATATTATTTCCACCGGTTAGAGAATTGTTGTACTTGACTGATTAAGACTTAACATAACCAGTCTCCATCACCTTTTTAAGCAATCGCGGGTAAACTATTATTATGAAAAAAAACACCCAACAGAAACCAAATAAGTGGTATATCCCATACGCATTGCTGATAGGGCTGATTTTAATAAGTTATTTTATTGTTATGGGAGACCCAAAGATATCAAATACAATCGGTTTTGTGGCAATGGTGGTTATTTTTGCTATTTTTTCTTTGAAGTTTAAAGGGAGTATATCGGATATGTTCGAATGGTGGGCGGGGAAGTGAAATGGGGTTCTGTCAAGTCTGCGTCTGATTTGACAGAACCCTTTATCCAGAATCTTTTTATACTATTATTCCTCTATTGGCTGTACAGGTTTTGGCGAGTATTCCTGTGCTCGCCTCCTGTTCCCTGTTGGGCGGATTCCTGTCCGCCCATCCTATCCGTTTTTTAATGCTACTGCTACCAACTTTTCAATTGATTTGAACTTGACTGACATGGTTGAAGTTAGATTTATATTACTTCAAGTTCATGTGTGTTTATAAGAGGAATATTGATGAAAATTAAACCTATATTGTGTGTGATTTTGCTTATTGTAGCGATTGGATTGAGTGGGTGTGTACAAAATACCCCTGTTGATGATTCTCATCCCAGCGGAACAATTGGTTTCTATAATTCCTTTCCATCTTCGACTTTGGGTTTTTATCCTGTTGAATCTTCTGACCCTAAATACCAGATTTTATCCGCACAGCCGGTCGGTTGGTATGCTTATGAATTGTCTCAGCCTCCAATGAAAGTTATTGGTTATTCTGATAGTACTTTGGGCATTGGAGCAAGAGAGGTCAATGTATATTATGTTGGGCTATCTACCAACAATCAAAAATAAATATATCAAATAAGAATAAGATACGATTCTGCAACTCCGGGAATAGCCGGAAATGTGACTCCCATTGGACAAAGCTATTCGTTTAAAGTTAATATTAATCCCGATAAAGTTGCGGGTTATTATTAATTTTTTTTTCTAATTCCGTTAAGCTTTTTTTTAAAAATCCGTTACTGTGTTCTACGATTCCGTTTCTCTTTATCCAATTCAGTTATGATATCCGCGAACATATTGAACCGACAAATCTCCTGATATCGTGGGTCGTCATCAGAACAATGCCAGCCCCAGTCTTTAGTCCATTTGAAATATCCACAGGTCAGACAGTCTTGCATAGACCTACTCCCTTCAATTCATCTAACCATGCCGAGTTTTCTTTTATTCGTTCCCGGTCTATTTCAGTCCAAAATCTTCCTGTTGCCTTCACGTCTATTATTTGTGGAATCATTCCGGATGATTGGCAATTTTCGTTATAGCAGGTCGAAACCACATTCATTCCGTCGAACTCATTTGACATTATCCTTCCACATATAAGACATCTATTTATAAAATCACCTATCCATTTCGCTATCATTTGATTTCAGGAATCCGTTGGCCGGATGGTTCGTTATCAATCAATATACCCTTTCTTTATCTTTCATCCAACCATACGGAAGGAAGCCAGCCTGCCGAATATTTTAGCATCGATATTTTTTTGGCTTTTAAAAGGTCAGTAGCTGACCATTGACTCCCAACAATAATCGCCAAGTCATTGCGACACCTCCAACTCCATGCCCCTGCTGATATATCTTCCCGGCCTGCACGGATTCGTTCGAATATAGCGTCTGCTGGTATGCCCAGACTGAATCATGTCCTGTCTCCATTTTTGCGTTCACCCATTAATCCCACTATTTTGTCATGACATTCTGTAATAGGTGATGGTTCCTTTTCAATAATATCTTTAAGTTTTTCACTACAGAATAGCGATTCCGGGTCTTTCCATGGTTGGAGATATATACGGGGTTTCTGTGATGGTTTTTTATGCCCATATACTCTTATGCGATTTGGTTTTTTAGGAAATAAAATGTGCGTTTTCCTCTCAACTGGAGCTTTTGTACATAGTTCTCTGTTTCCGTGCCTGAGATATTTATTTCTACAATCAATTCTCATTGGTTTTCCGCAACGACCGCAGAAGCCGTCATATTGTTCTAAATTTTTTTGTTCCCGGAGTGCATTTATGTCATCTGTTTTTTCTAAAGGTGGTACAAGTGCGGCTTTATTTAAAGTCGTGTACTTCACAAAGCATTCTTTGTTTGTACATATTGGATAGTTCTTACCGCGCCCGAATGAGGGGCGATGTCGGACTTCTTTTCCACATATTACACAAAAAATCATAATACTTCCATTAAAACATAATTACGATAAAGATATCGGTCACACATTAATGAATAAACAGAACCCGATACAAGAATAAAGTTGCCCGTCTTTCCGGGCTGCCATCGGGATGTCCAGTGTACCTCCATGATGTCTCAGACAACGTCTAATGGACTCTTCCGCTCTTTTTTATAGATACTCATGCAATGGGCAAGCCTTTCAACACTGATAGAGCAGTGTTTTATCCACTTGTTCCATTTATTTACAGTATAATAGAATCGCTCATATGAACCTTCTTCTATTGTTCATACTCCTTTCTATTTGAGTTCCCTGTATGCACAGTACACGATACAAGACTATAATTTATTTCGACGGGTTTTTGGTTCGTCCGCCCAATCACATCAGAATATTATGCGATTGTTCTATATTCTTTGTTGAAACACAAGTACGATAAAGGTATCGGTTAGTATGGCCTCATTAAAACACCATCCTATCTATATCCCGTTTTAGGTCTGAATCTGTAAGCTGTAAATACATCATGGTTGTCTGGATGTGATTATGCCCAAGAATTTTTTTGAGTCTGTCTAAAGACCCACCATGATTTATAAAATTAACCGCAAACCCATGACGAAATAAGTGCGGGTGTAATTTCTTATAGGTTATGTTGCATTTTTTCCCAAGCCCATCAAGTATTTGTTGAACTCGTCTTGGAGTAATAGGAAAAAATCTCTCCCCCGGTTGGAGTGGGGCTTTGTAAGCATAAGTCATGACTTCTGTACTTAATTCCGGTTTGATAGGGATATTTCTACGAACTGTTTTTTTTGTTACAACCGGCTCTGGTCTATCGACCCATGTTCCAGATGGTTTTCTTCTTTTTAAGTTCTTTCGCTGTTTCAGTGTGACCATTTGTATCCCCGCATCTGTTATGTCCATCGGTCTTAAAGATAATATTTCTGAAATTCTCCCCCCAGATTGCCAAAAAATGTTGAATAATAAGTGGTCTCTCGGAGTACCTGTTGCTTCGATTAGCATTTTGGCTTCGTGGGGTCGAAGATAGTTATAAATTTCTTTGTTCTCTGTGATTACTTGAATATCTTTAAACTCTGCTTCGTATGGGATTAATTCCGACCCAATTAATTCGTTTTCGTCCATGTTCGTATTATCTTATAGGTTTTACGAAATATAAGGGTTTCGTTTTAAAGAAATTTTTTGGAACGAAATCCTGAGAAAACTCCGATTGTTTATTCAGCTTCGTCAAATGTATGATTTTACGAAGTTGTTTTTTTAGTTAATTTTTCCCGGTAAAATCTTTCGTCTTCCACGTTCATCCATGAAAGGTCTGATTTTGTAGGGTTTCTGGATGTAGCCATACAGCCCCTTCTCGCACGTCCGCCCTTTAAACGTGGGTACTTTGTGACTTATTAACAAGGTCGGGGTGAATGTATGCCCCTTTGCTCTTTTTCAATGCCTGTAGATTTCGTATATGTTCCCTGCACTTCGAACACATTTGCAATGGTTTCCCCACCCTTTTTCCAAACTTTGCTATGATATTTTTATTATCATTATCCTTACCGCATCCCATACAGAGTCCCGTTTCTACCCGTACCCTACGAATTCGTTTTTCGTTTTTGGATTTTACCGCCTGATGATAATAACAGTATTTTTTACCCGATAGGGCAAACCTAGCGCACTCGATACAACGCTTGAAGCCCTCAGTTGATATCTTTTTACATTCATCCCTTAGATTGCATAAGGAATGGCAGATTTTTAGGTTTGGGTTATAACCTTTAAAACATTTTCTTCCGTGTCTAGTTCTATTTATTCCAATACCAGCTTTTTGTTGAGGATATACTACTTCGTTTAAGAATCGGTCAAACCAATATTCATATTTATGCCCCTCGGTATCCAGTTGCGCTATTATCCAATGCACAAACTCTTTGGCTTCCTTTTCAGTCAAGTTCATTAACGATATGTTATTTTCTTTCGTGTTTTTATCTCCTGCCAGATAAAAGCTGTTACAGCTTAGTTCCACATTTCTGACAGAATGCAGCATATTCTTCATTTAGTTGTCTGCATTTTGAACATCGTATCTGCACTTTTGTTGTTGGAGTTTGTGCATTGATGTTAACTGTCTGTTGTTGATGTTGCCCCGATACAGTTTCTTTTTTGTTTCCTGTGAAATAAAGTATCGCTCCTTCTATAATCATTGGAATCCCAATAACTGCCCCTACAATTGTTAAGCTTAATAAAATCCCCAATACTATAAATATAAATCCGATTATTTTTCTTAGTGTTGGAAACACTATCAGTCCAATTACCAATACAATGAATAATAATATCAGTAATCCAGCCCCTGTCAGTAATTCAGTCCCACCTATAGCCATTAATACCACCCCAGAATCTTTTGATACGTCATGACGGA
>JAQURI010000006.1 GCA_028715665.1 Candidatus Ratteibacteria bacterium | reverse complement strand
GGGTTTTCAACCCGGTAACAGGGGTCCGAATCCCCTTGGGGACGCTTAATGAGACCACAACTTATGTTGTCCGCCGTAGGCGACACGTAAGTTGTATGGACGAATTAACTCCGCAGCCTGCCCCAAAATTGTCAAAGAGAATTTTGGGGCGATTAGGCAAGGAGCGAATATAAATAGCGATAAAAACAAAAACTTTCCCGTTTTGACCTTCAGATACCTTCCCATGAAAAAAGCGGTTATCTTAACAAGCGGCGGTTTGGATTCAACAACGGTTCTTGCCATTGCTAAAAGCAGAGGGTTTAAAATTTATGCTTTGACTTTTGATTACGGGCAAAGACATAAACGGGAACTATCAAACGCAAAGAAAGTCGCAAAATATTTTAAAGTGGCTGAACATAAAATTCTAAAAATAGACCTTCGCTGTTTCGGCGGTTCGGCTTTAACCGATAACATAAAAGTCCCCCGAAAGAAAAATCTTAAAAGCAAAAAAATACCTTCGACATATGTCCCCGCCAGAAATACAATATTCCTTTCCTATGCTCTTGCCTGGGCTGAAGTTTTAAAATCTCATGATATTTTTATCGGCGTGAACGCTGTTGATTACAGCGGCTATCCTGATTGCCGAAAAGAATATTTAAAGGCATATCAAAAAATGGCTGACCTTGCCACAAAAGAAGGCATTGAAGGCAAACCCATCAAAATTCATTCTCCCTTAATAAATCATAGTAAAGCAGAAATTATAAAAAAGGGCATGAAGTTAGGTGTAGATTATTCAATCACTCACAGTTGCTATAATCCTACAGCAAACGGTTTAGCATGCGGAAAATGTGATAGTTGCAGGTTAAGAAAAAAGGGATTTGGAGAAATTGGGTTAAAAGACCCGATAAAATATGTTGTTTAAAAACCCTTTCAAAAGGTGTAAAATAAAACCGAATGAAAAAAAATAAAAAAGAGAAAACAATAAAAAAAATAGAAGAACTGCACCGAGAGATTGCCGAATTGGAAAGATTGGAAAGAGACTGCAGAATCTCGGAAGGAGAATGTAAGAGATTAGAAAGCGAAAGAGCAACGCTATTAAAAATTATTGAAACTACCCAGGATGCTCTGTTCGTCATATCAAATGACGGCACGATTGTATACACAAACCCCGCAATGGATGAACTTTTCGGTTACAAGAAGGGAGAATTGATCGGAAAAACACCGGCTTTTTTCAATATAGACCCTAAACCGATAAAATTCATGAAGGATAAAATTAAAATCATAAATAAAACAGGGCATTGGGAAGGTCAGGTACGCAATAGGAAAAAGAACGGCACTACATTTGTTAGTCATGTAGTGGCTACCGCTTTAAAAGATAATAAGGGTAAGGTAATAAATATCCTTATAACTGAACATGATGTGACCGAGCATAATCATATAAAAACCTTGCTTGATGAGAGTTCGATTAAACTCCAACATATTTTGACTGAAACTATTAATGCTATAGCGATGACAATTGAAAAAAGAGATATGTTTACTGCAGGTCATCAACGCCGCGTAGCAGAATTAGCTTCAGCAATAGCCAGAGAAATGAATTTACCCAAAGATAAGATTATGGGAGTTTATATGTCCGGTCTTCTCCATGATATAGGCAAGATTAATATTCCTGCGGAACTTCTAATGAAACCGTCTAAATTGACCGAACTCGAATTTAAACTGATAAAAAATCATCCCCAAATAACCTATGATATATTGAAAGATATTGAATTCCCTTGGCCTATTGCTCAAATTTCACTTCAACATCATGAAAGAATGGACGGCTCCGGATATCCAAACGGTCTCAAGAACGAAGATATAATCCTTGAGTCGCGCATATTGGCTGTTGCCGATGTCGTCGAAGCGATGTCTTCGGCGCGTCCTTATCGTCCCGCATTGGGAATTGAGGAAGCATTAAAAGAAATTTCCGGCAAAAAAGCCCTGCTTTATGACGCAGATGTTGTAGATACTTGCGTAAAACTTTTCAAGAAAAAAGGGTTTAAATTTAAATAGAATCAAATGGAAAAGCAGGCAATATTCAATTTTCAGCCCAAAAAGAGCGATGCTTTACAGGCGCTATACGACAGCAACAAGATTAAAAGAAACAATAAAAGCAAATTCGTTTTATCCCCCAGCAGCCTGAATATTTTCAGGGATTGTCCCCGTTGTTTTTGGCTGCAGATAAATTGCGACATAAGAAGGCCCCGCGGCGCGTTTCCTTCTATCGCTTCGGGGTTGGACAGGGTCATAAAAGAATATTTCGACGCTTACAGGGCAAAGGAAATCTTGCCGCCTTTGCTTAACGGCAAAATCGAAGGCAAACTTATCCCGCACCTTCCGCCCAAATTGTATTTCAACGATTACTCTAAAAATGCTTCTTTGATGGGGATGCTGGATGAATGTTTGATTTTGCCGGGGGATATATATGCGCCGTTGGATTATAAAACCAGAGGTTCTTTTGCCGAAGATGTCCATCCCGCCTATCAGTTGCAAATGGATGTTTACACTTTACTGCTGGAAAAAAACAACCATAAAACCAATAGTCTCGCATATCTTCTTTATTTCGTTCCGAATACCGGCCAACTTCACGAAGGTATCCCGTTTAATGTGAAATTTATGGAAGTGAAAACTTCTGTCGAAAGAGCGCTGGACATTTTTCATAAAGCGCTCGAGTTGTTAAGAGGGCAGATGCCCAAATCTTCTCCAAATTGCGAATATTGCAATTGGGCAAAACAGTTGAAAGAAAATATCTAAGGACAGAATTTCAAATCTAATATAAAACTAAATTATGATATACTTTAACACAATTTTTTCATCTTAACTAAAAGGAGGATTTATTCCATGGCAAAGATTGATTTCGGCGGAACAAAAGAAGAAGTCGTTATGCGCAAAGAATTTCCGATGTCGAAAGCGCGCGAAGTCCTAAAAAATGAAACGATTGCGGTGATAGGATACGGCGTTCAGGGCCCGGCGCAATCGCTTAATATGAAAGATAACGGATTTAACGTTATCATCGGCCAGTCAAAGAAATTTAAGAGGGATTGGGACAGGGCGGTTGCAGACGGCTGGAAGCCCGGTAAAGATTTATTCGACATGGAAGAAGCCGCAAAAAGAGGGACCATTATAGAAATGCTTGTTTCGGACGCGGCGCAGAAAGCTATCTGGCCTCTTATAAAAAAATGTCTTAAACCCGGTAAAGCATTATATTTCTCTCACGGGTTCTCCATTGTGTATAAAGACCAGACGAAAGTCATTCCTCCTAAAAATGTTGATGTGATAATGGTTGCTCCTAAAGGTTCGGGAACGTCACTCAGACGAAATTTTCTTTCCGGAGCAGGAATAAACGCTAGTTTTGCCGTTGAACAAGACTTCACCGGCCGCGCTAAAGAGCGATGTATCGCTTTAGGCATTGCCATCGGCGCAGGTTATCTTTTCCCGACAACATTCAAAAAAGAAGTTTACAGCGATTTGACAGGCGAACGCGGTGTGCTTATGGGCGCTTTGGCGGGTATTATGGAAGCGCAATACAAGGTTCTTAGAAAGCACGGACATAGTCCTAGCGAAGCATTTAATGAAACGGTTGAAGAATTAACAGAAAGTTTGATCCGTCTTGTAAGCGAAAACGGCATGGATTGGATGTATGCTAACTGTTCAGCTACAGCCCAACGCGGTGCGCTTGATTGGAAGCCCAAATTTAGGGATGCTGTAATGCCGGTGTTTGAAAAACTATATAAAAGGGTCGCTTCCGGTTTGGAAACTGCAAGAGTTTTATCTGCTTGCGGTAAACCAAACTATCAAAAGCAACTTACAAAGGAACTTCAGGCAATCGGCAATTCCGAAATGTGGCTGGCGGGCAAAGCGACCCGGTCTTTGAGACCTAAAGAACCCGCGAAGAAAATATCCAAAGCGACAAAAGGCATTGCAGGAAGAAAATCCAACTGACTTTTGCTGTTAAAGCAAGGCAAAATATTTAGATTCCTAATTAAAATTTACCTAATTTTAAGGAGAAGAAAATATGATAGAGGATAAAAAGCAAGAGAATGTTTCAATCCCTTATTTTCAGGATAGGAAAGGCGGGCTTATAGCATTTGGGGTGCTTCAAATCATTTTGGGTTCATTCTGCTTTCTTATGGTTCCGCTTATGTTGATTGGTATGCTTGCATTGTCTGTATCCGGTCGGCCTGATGCGGTGCCGGTAAACCCTCAAGTAATGGTTCAAGGCGTTTTCTTCTATCTTTTACTTGCTGTATGGTTTGTCTGGATGGGGATTGGCTCTATAAAAGCCCGAAGATGGGCAAGAGCTCTTGTGCTCGTATCGTCATGGCTTTGGTTTGTCTTTGGAGTAATGGGATTTATATTCTGGATTATTTTTATGCCGAATATGTATAGTCAGATGGCTGTTAATGGACAAATGCCCTCTAATGTAATTACTATTACGAAAATTGTGACGATAATATTTATGATTGTTTTTTATATTGTTGTTCCGGGCATTGCTATTCTCTTTTATGGAAGCAAAAACGTGAAAGCTACTTGCGAGTCAAGAAATCCTGTGCCCAGTTGGACCGACAAATGTCCTCTGCCTGTTCTTGGTTTGAGTTTTCTATATGCCATTGGCGTGATTTCCGTGATACCAATGGCATCCTATAATTTCGTAATGCCATTTTTCGGTTCTTTGCTAAGCGGAGCTGCAGGCGCACTGGCAATTTTCTGTGTTGTATTAATACTTGGTTATCTCGCCTTTGGCACATATAAACTGCACATGAAGGCATGGTGGGCTGCGGTTTTATTAATGTTGCTGGGAACAATATCTACAATTATGACTTTTTCTAAAATCAGCTTGCTAGAATTTTACCAGAAAATGAATTTTCCGGAACAACAGTTAAAACTTATCCAACAAATGGGTATAACGCGTAATTCCAATATAATATGGCAAAGTGTTTTCTGGACTGTCATATTTTTCGGATATCTGTTGTATGTGAGAAAATTTTTTGTAAAAAATTCTAAATAATAATACTTAAGGTTGAAAATGTCGGAATTAATTAGATTCGGGATATCGTTGCCTAAGGATTTATTAGATAAATTCGACAAATTCATTAAAGCTAAAAACTATAGCAATCGTTCGGAAGCGTTTCGGGATTTAATACGTCAGGAGTTGATAAAAAAACAGTGGCAGGAAGGCAAAGAAATTGCCGGAACAATCACTATTATTTATGACCACCATAAAAGAGAATTGGTCAATAAAATTACCGATATCCAGCACGATTATCCGAAACTAATTATTTCTGCGCAACATATTCATTTAGACCATGATAATTGTCTGGAGATAATCGCTGTAAAAGGTTCTCCCAAAGAAGCGCAAAAATTGGCAGATACTTTGAAATCAATGAAAGGCGTAAAGCACGGAACTTTTAGTGTTACAAGCACCGGCAAAAATATAGATTGATTCGTATTATTTTTTTATCTACAGGTAGCACGAATTTAAAATTTGTGTTATAATGCCGCCAAAATAAAACAGGAGGGTAGCATAAAATGACAACTGAATTAACAATTCTTACTATAACTGCAGTTTCGATCGGATTCTTTCATACCTTGTTCGGTCCTGACCATTACCTGCCGTTTATCGTAATGGCTCAAGCGAGAAAATGGTCTTTGCCGAGAACAACATGGATTACCTTCTTATGCGGGCTTGGGCATGTGGGCAGTTCTGTATTATTGGGGCTGGCAGGCATTGCTTTGGGTATTGCGGTTGGAAAATTAGAGTTTATCGAATCATTCCGCGGAAATGTTGCCGCATGGATGCTTATTGCTTTTGGGTTGGTATATTTTGTCTGGGGGTTAAAACGTGCTCTAAGAAATCAACCCCATACACATATGCATTTGCACAGAGGCGGTGATAGCCATACACATGAACATAAACATAGCAGCGAACATATGCATATCCATGAAAAAGAAAAAGCAGTCAATCTTACTCCCTGGATTCTGTTCACTATTTTTGTTTTCGGCCCCTGCGAGCCGTTAATACCTTTAATTATGTATCCTGCCGCAAAACATAGTATATCCGGCACAGTATTGGTAGCGGCGGTTTTCAGCGCGGTTACGATTTCCACAATGCTTGGAATTGTTCTCGTTTCAACATTCGGCATAAATTTCCTTCCTATGCAGAAACTCCAGCGATACAATCACGCATTAGCCGGCGGTGTAATACTTATGTGCGGATTGGCAATCCAGTTCTTAGGTCTATAACTTAAATCTTTAATCGTTGTAATCTCTCTCTTAATCTTTGACGCCTCTTGAGAAAAACAATACAATAAAGGTGATGAAAACTTCCCCAAAAAAGAAAGTTTTTGAATTTTTCAATCCTGGAAAACTGGTTGATAAGGAGTTGGAACTTATTCTAATTGAGAGAATACCTGCCAACCCGAAACAATGTTTTGTCCCTGCATATAGATTTGAGATGAAACATACAGCCACTGGCTCGATAATGGGAAGTATAAGACTAAGAATCGGAAATACTGAGTTTATTCAGAAATATGCTGGGAATATTGGATATGATGTTAAACTAGAATTCCGTGGTAATAAGTATGCCGCGAGAAGTTGTAATCTTATCCTTCCGCTTGCCAAAAAACACAATATCAATCCTGTGTGGATTACATGTAATCCTGATAATATTGCGTCACGAAGAACATGTGAAATTATAGGCGCTAAATATGTTGAGACGATTCCTCTTCCAGAGGATACTGATATGTATAAAAAAGGGGATCGTTTCCGTTGCCGTTATCGTATAGATTTTGACCCGCTTTCATAAAAACAATACAATAAGCTTGATGAAAAGCCTTGAACAGAAACTAGTTCAGCTCCAATGTAATCTTAAAGAATTAGGAAGTGTCCTTGTCGCTTTTTCCGGCGGCGTTGACAGCACTTTTTTACTGAAAATCGCAAAAGATGTTTTAGGCAGGAAAGCGGTTGCCGTCACCGCGGATTCCCAGATCCATCCCGCATTCGAACTAAAAGACGCAAAAAACCTGACACGCAAATTAGGAATAAAACATATAATCCTGAAAGTTAACGCATTATCAAATCCCGCCTTCGTGAAAAATCCTGCCGATAGATGCTATATCTGCAAAAAGGATTTGTTTTCTAGATTAAAGAAAATCGCTCGGGATAAAGGAATAAAATATATTATTGAGGGTTCCAATTATGACGACTTGAAGGATTTCCGCCCGGGCAGAAAAGCTCTCCTCGAACTTGCTATAAAAAGCCCGTTCCTTGAAGCAAAATTAACCAAAAAGGAAATAAGAAAACTTTCTAAGGAATTATGTCTTGCCGGTTGGGATAAACCGTCCAACGCATGCCTTGCCACAAGAATACCCTACGGCGAAAGAATAACTCCCCCAAAATTGAATAGAATAGAAAAGGCAGAAGATTTTTTAAGGGGTTTGGGCGTAGGGCAGGTTAGGGTAAGAGATTACACCCTCCTTCGTCCGCCAAAGAAGCAATGGCGGGACTACGGAGGGCAAGGAGATATGGCACGGATAGAAGTGCTGGAAAAAGATATGCCTTTGGTTCTGAAAAAAAGAACAAAAATCATTGAGAAGTTAACCAAATTAGGATACCATTACATCACACTTGATTTGGAAGGATACAGAACGGGAAGCATGAATAAGGAAATAGTTAATAAAGGTTAAAAATGGTTAACAATAGTTAATAATGGTTGCAGTTCTTAAAAGCAACCTCTATTAACCTATATTAACCGATATTAACTTATGTTAACCTGAAAATCATGGACCAATCAGAACTTACGAAAATATTAAATAGTGTCAAATCCGGCAAGCTAACTATTGAAAAAGCTATTGGTAAATTGAAGTCTCTTCCTTACCAAGATCTTGGATTTGCCAAGATTGATACGCATCGTTCTTTAAGGCGCGGTTTCCACGAAGTCATCTTCTGTGAAGGCAAAACAATCGAGCAGATAAAGAAAATTGTTGCCAAAACGAAAAAATCCGAACTCATGGTGGCAAGAGCAACACCTCAAGTTTTCAAAGCTATAAAAAAGATTATTCCTGAAGCAGTATATTTTGCTAAAGCGCGGATAGTAGCAGTCAAACCGAAGAATAAACCGACTTCAAAGAAAAGCATCCTTGTCATAACCGCAGGCACTGCCGACATTCCCGTAGCCGAAGAAGCCGCAGTAACTGCGGAACTTATGGGCAATAAAGTTGAACGCCTTTATGATGTCGGTGTTGCTGGAATACATCGGCTTTTAAACCATCAGGAGAAATTATCTAAAGCAAGCGTTTTGATTGTTGTTGCGGGAATGGAAGGAGCGCTGCCGAGTGTAGTCGGAGGACTCGTTGATAAACCCGTAATCGCAGTCCCGACAAGCATCGGCTACGGCGCAAGTTTTGAAGGTTTAGCCGCTCTTTTAGCAATGCTTAACTGCTGTTCGCCGGGAATAGCCGTAGTCAATATCGATAACGGATTTGGAGCGGGTTACTTCGCAAGTTTAATAAATAAAAAATGAAAAAGTTTTTTAAAATATTGGGTATTATATTCGGTGTATTAATTTTGATATATTTCATCGTTGATATTACATTCAGTATTCAGCTCCATAATAAAATCGCTGAACTAAAAAGACAAGGCAGACCCACCACAATCGCCGAAATTATTCCTCCGCCTGTTCCCGATGAAGAAAATGCGACAATACTTTATAGTAGGGTATTTGAATTAATAACGTGGTCATGTATAGAAGGAAGCAACATAGATAATCTAAGGCAAATTGTTAAGAAACTTAAATCTTTATATGATACTTCTATCTGGACTGATGAAGAAAGAGAAAAAATTTCAAAGCTAATCAATTCAAAAGAAGTACAAGATATTTTTTCTATTCTTGAAAAAGGTTCTAAAAAACCAAAATGTAGATTTGAGCTTGAATATGAAAAAGGATATGAGATGGAGCTGCTACATCTTAACAAAATAAGAATTTATACGGAATTACTTTGCGTAAAAGCTATGCTTGAAGCAGAATCAGGTAATGTAGAGCAAGTATTTGATACGCTTCTTATTGGCTTAAGAATGTCAAATCATCTAAAAGACGAGCCGACTCTAAGTTCACAATTAATGAGAATTGTTTGTGACAATCTTATAATAGAATGTATTGAAGTTATAGCGGATTTAAAAGGTATTACACAGGAACAGGAAACTTTAATAATGAATGAACTCTCTGCTCATCAGGATGTTGAACCTTTTGTTAAAGCTATGGATGGAGAAAGAGTTGTTGGTGCAGGGGACTTTTTTGAAAAATTTATACAAGGTGAAATTTTATATGAAGATCTGATTAGTCCAAAACCCAAAGAATGGTCTTTACGTGCAAAACTGTTGATGGGGTGTTTGTCTTCGCCTTTCTATAGACCAATTTTCAAAAAAGATTTTGTCTGCTTCCTAACATTATTGTCAAAGATACAAGACAGTTGTAGTCTACCTTACTATAAAATTCCTGAACAGATTAAATATGAAAAAATAGAAGGGAATATTCCCCCATACTGTATTTTAACTAGGATAAGGATACCTAATTCTACGGGAGAACGGATGTTTCAAGCAATACATCAGGCAAATATTGATGTCTGTAGAGTTGGCCTTGCTTTGAAAATCTATAAGACAAAAACAGGAAATTATCCTGAAACATTAGATTTCTTAAGTGAACTACCTATTGACCCATTCAGCGGTAAAAAACTAATTTATAAAAAATCTGGTGATGGGTTTATTCTTTATAGTTTAGGACCGAATATGAAGGATGACGGCGGAATTCCAAGAGGAACTGATTATAAGGCTACATATTATAACGATTATGATATTGTATGGAAATGTGAGAAATAAAATGCGTATCGCTTATTTTGATTGTTTTTCCGGCATCAGCGGGGATATGATTTTAGGGGCGTTGGTTGATTTAGGAGTAAGCTCTAAGGATTTGGAAAAGGAACTGAAGAAGCTGAATATTCCCGATTTCAAACTTGTTGTTAAAAAGGTAAAGAAACAGGGGATTGGCGGAGTAGGGGTTGAAGTTGTCACTAAAGATAAGAAAGAAAGACGGCTCAAAGATATCCTGCAGATAATTGACAGAAGCAGTTTGGCTCAAGATATTAAGGGAACCGCTAAGAAGATATTTACACGGCTTAATGATGCTGAAGCCCAAGTCCACCGCGAACATAAAGAACATATGCATTTCCACGAACTCGGAATGCTGGATACTATCGTTGATGTGGTCGGTGCTTTGGTAGGGCTAAAGAAATTAGGCATTAATAAGATTTTCAGCTCGCCTTTAAATGTCGGTTCCGGTTTTGTGAAATGCGTTCACGGAACTTTGCCTGTTCCCGCTCCCGCTACCGTAGAACTTCTTAAAGGTGTTCCGGTTTACAGTTTACCCCCACACAAAAATTTTTGGTGTGGGGGCGAACTGGTTACTCCTACGGGGGCGGTTTTAATTACTTCATTGGCTGAAAGTTTTGGGGATATGCCGAAAATGAAAGTAGAAAAAATAGGTCACGGTGCGGGACATAAGGACCTGCCTATACCAAACCTTTTAAGAGTTATGGTTGGCGAAATGGCGCAGGATTATGAGCAGGACACAGTTTCTCTTATTCAGACTAACATTGACGATATGAATCCACAAATCTGCGGTTATCTTATGGAGAAGTTGTTTAAACAGGGCGCGCTTGATGTCTGGTTTACTCCGATTCAGATGAAGAAGAACAGACCCGCAATTTGTTTGAGCGTGTTGGCGGAGAAGGACGATGTCGATAATTTATGCGATGTGATTTTTAATGAATCAACTACGATAGGCGTTAGAATTTCCGAAGTCGGAAGAAAGAAACTCTCAAGAGAAACAAAGACAATAAAAACAAAATACGGACAAGTAGATGTCAAAATAGGAAGAGTAGGCAAGGTAGTCAAAAACATTTCTCCGAGTTATGACGATTGCAGGAAACTCGCACAAAAACTCAATATTCCGCTAAAAGAGATATTGGAAGAAGCAAGAAAAGAAGCTCGAAAATTTTCATTGAGACCCTGAACTCAACTTGGTTCAAGGGCAAACCTCAGGTTAATCAAGTAACATTCAACTTCACCCCTTTTATATATTAAAAAAATTCTCCGTTTTGCCTCAAATTACCGCTTGACTATTCTTTATAATGCTCTATAATGGTAATGAAAATCATTTTCAATAAGGAGAGCTTATGCGAGCAAAACATGGATTAGGACAACCATGGTGGCATGGAAAATTCAGGGGTTGCGGTTATAGAATAACTTTGGGCCGTGAGGTAATTTTAGATATTCTAGCTAAAGCCGATACACACTTAAGCGCTGAAGATATCTACATAAAGGCACATGCCCAATATCCTAATATAGGATTAACAACTATCTATAGAACATTAGATATCTTAGCCAATTTAGGGCTTATTTATAAGTTTGATTTTGGCGATGGCAGAGCTAGATATGAACTCACAAAAGGGCCGAAAGGAACACATCACCATCATTTAATTTGCACCGGTTGCAACCGTGTTATTGATTATACGGATTTTATAGATGAAGAAGTTGAACTTTTGAGGCAAACAGAAAAAGGTCTGGCTAAGAAATACAATTTTAAAATCATAAATCATCTCATTCAGTTTTATGGTTTATGTAATAAATGCAGTGTAAAAAGATAGGTGCATTATATTTTTTTTACTAATAATGGGAATGGTTTTCATTAACGATAGAGGGAGATGAAAAATTATGCCAGGTTTTAATGGGACCGGTCCAAAAGGACAAGGACCGTTTACGGGTAAAGGGTTGGGATATTGTGTTGAAAAAGTGGAGCCGAAAGGCTCTAAAATAAAAAAGGAGGTGTTTAATATGCCCAGAGGAGACGGAACAGGTCCTGCAGGTATGGGATCAATGACAGGTCGTGCTGCAGGTTATTGCGCTGGCTATCCTGTACCAGGATATATGAACCCAATTCCAGGCAGAGGTTTAGGTTTTGGAAGAGGGCGTGGTTTTGGTAGAGGACGTGGTTGGGGCCGAGGTTTTGGATATGGAGCTGCATATCCTTATGCTTATGGTGCTGCTCCTTATTATCCTGTTCCTTATGGAGCTGAATTAAGCCCCAAACAGGAAACAGATATGCTCAAAGACCAAGCCAAAGCAATGCAGGAAGAACTGAAGGCAATAAACGAACGTATCAGCGAACTTGCATCTGCGGCAAAGAAGGATAAATAAAAACGCTCAAGCTGGCATTGGAGTAAGTAAGACAGAGCTCACTTACTTACTCCCTTTGGGCGTATAGAACATATCGAAAAAGGGAGGTTTTAATGCGAGTAGCTATATCCACAGACGGAGATTTTGTATCTGCTCATTTTGGCAGATGTCCGACTTTTACCCTTGTTGATATTGTGGATGGAAAAATAACAAAAAGAGTTGAAGTGGATAATCCCGGCCATGAACCCGGGTTTATACCGCAATTTTTGCATCAAAGAGGTGTTAATTGTATTGTTGCCGGTGGTATGGGGGCTAGAGCATCGGATTTTTTTAACGAATTTAGAATTCAGCCGATTGTCGGTATAAGCGGAAAAATAAATGAAGTGATAGAAAAACTTCAAAAAGGGATTTTGGAAGGTAGCGAGAGTTTATGCAAACCGGGCGCAGGAAAGGGTTACGGTTTGGATAAAACCGAATGCGACCATCCTAATAAAGATTAAATATCAAATAGTCAAATACAACAGCTGTGTCATTGCGAGGAGCGAACGAGATGAGCGACGAAGCAATCTATTGGGATTGCTTCGGTTATGCCTCGCAACGACCTTTCAGGTCGGATTGCCACGCTCTTTGGGCTCGCAATGACAGCTTTACTGTCAATTTTGATTCTTGAATAGAAAAGGGGGGTGATTTCATGAAGATATGTATAACTTCCCAAGGCAATAATTTAGATTCGCCGATTGACCCGCGTTTCGGAAGGTGTAAGTATTTTATTATCGTGGACACGGATACTTTGGAATTCGAAGCGATAGAAAATACGAATGAGACTCTAACAGGCGGAGCGGGTATTCAATCGGGGCAACTTATGGCCGAAAAGAATGTAAAAGCAGTTTTAACGGGTAATGTGGGACCCAATGCGTTCCAGACTCTGCAGGCGGCGGGTATAGGAGTAATTACGGGCGTATCGGGTGTTGTCAAAGGCACGATAGAAAAATATAAGAAAGGAGAGTTTAAACCGACGCAGAATCCGAGCGTAGGTTCGAAGTTTGGCGTGCGAAAATAAGACAGAGGACAGATAACAGATGACAGAGGGACAGGAAAAATCCGACTTCTGAATTCTGATTTCTGAAGAAAGGAGGCAGATAATTATGCCAGGTGGAGATGGAACAGGCCCAAGAGGTCAAGGCCCAGGAACAGGGAGAGGTATGCCTGGCCGCCGGGGTCTTAGTGGCGGCGGTGGTGGTAGAGGCATGGGGGGAGGTAACCGCCCGGGAGCAGGTCCCGTAGGAGATTGCGTCTGTCCAAGTTGCGGAGCCAAAGTATCTCACCAACGAGGTATATCTTGTTATTCTATAAATTGTCCGAAATGCGGGAATAAAATGGTAAGGGGATAATAAGGTTTATCATTTTTAAAGCCAGGACAAATAACCTACTGTGTTATGGCTAAAAATGAAACGAATGAACCTAATCGATTAGTTTCTGCTGCAATCGGAGTTGCCATACCAAAAGGCAACGAAAGTTACGGATATCTGTCCGAACATCACGCATTCGGAACGATAGCTCAAAAATCCGGCGAATACGCCGAAGATTTAGCGGCTACGATGTTAGCCACGACTCTCGGTATTCCTTTTGACCCGGACCAAGCTTGGGAAGAGAGAGAACAGACCTATAAGGCAAGCGGGCACATATTTAAAACAACACATATTTGCCAATCTGACGAAGGCAACAAAGACGGACTTTGGACTACGGTAATTTCGGCGGCCGTTTTCATACCGGGTTGAATTACTTAAAGATCTATCATTTAAATTTCAAAGAAAAAACATGGAAGAGAAAGTATTGCTAAATCATAAAAGGTATTTAGAAAGGGTAAATTTTAATAAAAGTTTTGGCTATAACGTTGAAGAAGAGAGAAAGTTCATCTTAGATAAAGTATGCCCTATTGATGGCAATATATTGGAAGTTGGAACTGGCAAGGGATATTTTGCCATTGAACTTGCCAAAAGAGGATACAGCTTTACGAGTGTTGACTTGTCAGCCGAAGAGCAGGAGTTTGCGCGGCTTAATATAGAATATTTCGGTTTATTGAAACAGGTTGATTTCAAAATAGAAGATGCTGAAAATTTAAGTTTTAAAGATAAGAGTTTTGATGTTGTCTTTGCAATAAATGCAATACACCATTTTGCTAAACCTTTTAAAGCAATAGATGAATTTATAAGAGTTGTTAAACCAAAAGGGAAAATTGTTTTAAGCGATTTCAGTGAAGAAGGTTTCAAGATGATAGATAAGATTCATGCCAGTGAAGGGAGAAAACACGAAGCAGGAAAAGTTACTTTGGATGAAATCAGCGATTATTTGGAAAACAAGGGATTTAAGGTTCAGAAATATAAAAGCAAATTAGAAGATATTGTAGTCGCATTTTTTGATTTATATATTTAAAATGGATAAAAAATTTATTTTTAAAACAACTTTAATCTGGGCAGAAGATAAAAGAGGAAGACTGTCTTGTCCCAATAAACCCCAGATCGAAATTTCTACTCCTCCAGAGTTTAAAGGGCATGGTGGCCATTGGTCTCCGGAGGAACTATTTCTTTGTTCTATCAACTCCTGTATTATGACCACTTTTATATATTTCGCCGAAAAACTTTCTCTTGTTTTCCTTTCCTATAAAAGCGAAATAGAAGGAGAAGTAACTTTCGAAGACGGCAAATTATTGTTTCCCTCTGTAACTGTTCGGCCAGTTATAGAAATTAAAAACGGGACCGATAAAGAAAAAGCAAAGCAAGCAATAGAAAAAAGCGAAGAATACTGTTTGATTTCTTCTTCGGTAAAATCAAAAATTATCGTTTTACCCAAAATTGAAGTAAAAGCAGATTAACTGCACGGAGTTTTAAATATGGAAGATAAACAAAAAATAATAGAGCAGCAGCAAAAAAGAGCCGACGAAAGAATGAAGAAAATAAAAAATAAACTTCTTGTTCTTTCGGGCAAAGGCGGTGTCGGCAAATCGACAGTTGCGGTTAATCTTGCATGGGTGCTTTCCCAAAGGGGTATGAAAGTCGGCATTTTAGATGTGGATATACATGGTCCAAATGTTCCTAAAATGCTGGGGCTTGGAGGAACATATCTTACGAGTTCGGGAAAAACAATTGAACCGGTGTCTACAGGAAATAATTTGAAAGTAATTAGTATTGCTTTTCTGTTGAGTTCCTCCGATTCCCCTGTTATCTGGCGGGGTCCTATTAAGATGACAGCCATAAGGCAATTTCTATCCGATGTAAATTGGGGAGAACTTGATTATCTTATCATTGACGCTCCCCCCGGAACGGGAGATGAACCGTTGTCAGTGTGCCAATTAATAAAAGATATAACGGGCGCGGTCATAGTGACTACTCCTCAAGAAGTATCCCTTTTAGATGTGAAAAAAAGTATAAGTTTTATTAGAGAGTTAAATGTGCCTCTTATAGGTATTGTTGAAAATATGAGCGGTTTTATTTGTCCTTATTGCGGGAAAGAAACGGATATTTTTAAAACCGGCGGAGGAAAAAGAATTGCGGATGAATTAAATATTACTTTTTTAGGAAGTATACCGCTCGAATCGGATATAGTTAAAGCTTCCGATGAAGGCAAGCCGTTTATGAATTTAGATTCAAAAATTGAAAGTAGAAAAAGATTTGAAGGAATAGTAACTAAAATTATTGAGATTATTCAAATAAAAAAATAGTTTATGCCTAAAATTGAGCCTTTTGAAAAATATTCTCAAAGATATGAAAATTGGTTTGAAAATAATAAATTTGCTTACCAGTCCGAACTTTTGGCTGTAAAAAAAATAATGCCCAAAGACGGAGAAGGTATTGAAATCGGAGTGGGCAGCGGCAGATTTGCCGAACTTTTAGGCATTAAGTTGGGAGTCGAACCATCGCCAAAGATGAGAAAAATAGCAGAAAAAAAAGGAATTAAAGTTATAGACGCAGTTGCCGAAAAACTCCCTTTTGACGATGAACAGTTCGATTTTGCGTTAATGGTTACAACAATTTGCTTTTTGGATGACATAGAAATTGCTTTTAAAGAAGCATACAGAATATTGAAGCCCGACGGTTCTTTAATAATCGGTTTTGTGGATAAAAACAGCTCTTTGGGAAAGTTTTATTTAAAGAACAAAACAAAAAGCGTGTTTTACGAATTGGCCGATTTTTATTCGACGGATGAAGTTGTTTTTTATTTGAAAAGAGCGGATTTTAAAATTTTTGCGTTTGTTCAGACTATTTTCCGTAATTTTAAAGAACTCGAAAGTATCGAACCGGTAAAGAAAGGTTACGGCAAGGGTTCGTTTGTAGTAATTAAAGCAATGAAGGGGGACGTTTCAAATGGCTAAAGAACTTAAAATTAAAATATTGGCGGACAATCATGTCGCAGATGAAAACTTGAAAATATGCTGGGGCTTTTCGTGCTTGATTGCGGACAAAGTGCTTTTTGACACGGGAGAAATGAATGACGTTCTTGCTTTTAACATGGATAAGATGAAAATTCAGGCGGACAAAATAAAAAAACTTGTTATTTCTCACGACCATTATGACCATATAGGCGGATTGGAAGCGGTTTTAGAACGGAATCCCAAAATAGACGTATATCTGCTTTCGGATTTTAGCAAGGAATTAAAAAAGAGAGTGTCTTCTTTGGGCGCAAAAATTATTGAAAATGATGAGTTTATAGAGATTTCCGACGGAATATACACTACCGGGAAAATCGAAGGTGAGTACGCCGGAGAACCTATTTCAGAACAAGCGATAGTGGTTAAAGCGAAAAAAGGATTAATTGTGATTACGGGATGTTCCCATCCTTTGGTTACGGATATTGTCGAAACAGTGAAAAGACATTTCCCAAAGGATAAAATTTATCTTGTTTTCGGCGGCTTTCATCTTCTTGAAAAAAGCGAAAGAGAAGTTGAATATATAGCCGAAAATATTAAAGAGTTAGGCGTTAAGAAGGTTGGGCCGACTCACTGTACGGGCGAAGAAGCTATTGAAATTTTTAAAGAAAAATTCGGAAGTGGTTTTGTTAATATAGGAGTCGGAGCCATTATAAAAGTTTAAAAATGAGATTTTAAAATGGATAAATTCGAAATGATAGATAAAGCAAGGAAAATATTGGGATTGGGCGAAGAAACGGACAAAGAGGAAATTAAAAGTAAATACAGGGAATTGATGAAGAGATATCATCCCGATAAAACTCCAGCCAACGAGGAATTTGCGGAAAAAAGCAAAGATATAAACTGGGCTTATAGTGTTATTACTTCCTATTGCGACGAATATAAATTTTCATTTCGCAGGGAAGAAGTCGAGAGAATGAATCCCGAACTGAAATTAAACAAACAGTTCGGAGACGACTGGTTAACAAAATAATAGAAGGAGAATAAAATGATTATTGCTGTGGCAAGCGGAAAAGGCGGAACGGGCAAAACTTTGGTAGCAACCGGCCTTGCTTTGTCGCTGAAAGACAATGTACAGTTTTTTGACTGTGATGTGGAAGAGCCGAACGCATCCATTTTTCTTAAACCGAAGATAGAGAAGAAAGAAATAGTTTATTTGCCTAAACCGATTGTGGAACCGTCGCATTGTACGGGTTGCGGCAAGTGCGCCGAAGTTTGTCAGTATAATGCGATAGCCGTTGTTAAAGGCAAGGTTTTGATATTCAACGAACTTTGCCACTCTTGCGGAGCGTGCTCTTTGGCGTGTCCCGAAAAGGCGATATTTGAAGTTGATTCGGAAAAAGGTGTTTTAGAAGGCGGACGTAGCAATGATATAGAATTTTGGCAGGGCAGTTTAAAAGTCGGAGAAGCGGCGCCGACTCCTTTAATCAAAGCTTTAAAGAAAAAGGTGGACAATAAAAAAACGGTTATAATAGATTCATCGCCGGGAACTTCCTGTCCTATGGTTGAAGCGGTCAAAGACGCTGATTTTGTAATACTTGTTACGGAACCAACTCCGTTTGGTTTGAATGATTTGACTTTAGCGATAGAGGTGGTCAGGCAACTGAAAATTCCTTTCGGCGTGATTATAAACCGCTGTGATAAAGGGGATGAAAAGGTCGAATTATATTGCCAGGAAAACAAAATACCTATATTGATACGTATCCCATTTGATAGAAAAATCGCAGAGCTGTATTCAAAGGGAATTCCTTTTGTAACGGAGAAAAAAGAGTATTTAGTAAAATTTCGGGAGATGTTTAAATTAATTAATAAGGAGCTGTCATAGTGAAAATAAAATCGATAGGCATTATCCATACACCGTTTAAACGCAAGAAAGATACCCCTATACAGCCTTTTAAATCAAAGGCTGTCGGAAAAGTGGAGGTATTTAAAAAATATCAGTATGGACTTGAAGATATAGAAGGTTTTTCGCATTTGATTTTGCTTTATAAATTCCATAAATCAAGAGGTTATCGTTTAAAAGTTAAGCCGTTTCTTGACGATAATCTGCGCGGATTATTTGCGACAAGGGCCCCGAGAAGGCCCAATCAAATCGGGCTTACAGTCGTAGAATTATTGAAACGCAAAGGCAACTTTTTATTTGTTAAGGGCATAGATGCTTTGGATAAAACGCCCCTTTTGGATATAAAACCTTATGTAAGGGAATTTGATAAAACAGAAAAAATAAAAAGAGGTTGGTTGGAAGAAAAAGTAAAGTGAAACAGATAGTTGTGATAAGCGGGAAAGGCGGCACTGGAAAAACCGTGATAACGGCCTCGTTTGCGGCTCTTGCGAAAAACAAGATAATGGTTGACGCGGATGTGGATGCGGCTAATCTCTATCTTTTGCTGAATCCTAAAATAAAAAGCGAAAATGCGTATGTAGGCAGCCAATCGGCATTTATCGACGCGGAAAAATGTATAGGATGCGGAAAGTGTGAAGAGGTTTGCAGATTCTCTGCGATTGCAGAAAAAGACGAAGTTTATTGCGTGGATGATTTATCCTGCGAAGGATGCGGTTCATGCGTGCTCGTTTGCCCCGAAAAAGCGATTACTTTAGAAAAAGAAGAAACAGGCAAGTGGTTTGTTTCGGATACTAAATACGGGCCTTTTGTTCACGCAAAACTTGCAATTGCTCAGGAAAATTCCGGCAAACTCGTTTCAGTAATAAGAGAAAAAGCAAAAGACATAGCGGTTGAAAAGAACGCCGACTATGTAATAATTGACGGGCCGCCCGGAATCGGGTGTCCCGTGATTGCGTCTTTAAGCGGTATAGATACTGCGATTGTAGTTACAGAACCTTCTCTTTCAGGAATGCATGATATGGAAAGAGTAATCGGCGTTGCCAAGCATTTCGGCGTAGAAACTAAAGCCATCATCAATAAATACGATATTAATTTGGAAAACACCGAAAACATCAAAAAATTCTGCGAAAAAGAAAGAATAGAAGTCTTGGGGCATCTGCCTTTTTCTGATATAGTTAGCCACTCTATTGTAAAAGGTGTTCCCATTGTGGAATTCTGCGATGAGAAAATAGCAAAAGATATTGCCAATATATGGGAAAAAATCAAATAAAACAATGAGCGAAGAAAACCTTTCGGAATATTCAGGGGATATTTTAAAAATAGCGAATAATTTGAAGCATTTCGGCCGCATGACCGACCCAACGGGCAGCGCCCGAATTAAGGGGCCTTGCGGGGACGAGATAGAGTTTTATCTCGTTATCAACGATGGGATTATAGAAGATGTAAAGTTTTACACCGATGGCTGTATTGCCACGAAAGTTTGTGGTTCTATGGCTGCCCGACTTGCAACGGGAAAAACAATCGAGGATGCTCTTTCTATTTCTCCAAAACAGGTTATGGATTCTTTACAGGGCCTGCCGAAAGACCATTGTCACTGCTCTATTTTAGCTGTCAGCGCGCTTTATAGAGCTATTGCGGATTATTTGCTTAAAATATAAGAAAACACATTTCACAAATAGGAGTTTATAAATGCTAATAGATTTAACTCAGATGCGGCCGGGAGAAACCGGTGTAATCAAAGAAATTCAAGGCGGCCAGGGTTTAATGATAAGAGTCCGGAGTATGGGAATAAGATACGGGAAGAAAATTACCAAAGTTAGTTCTCATTTCTGGCGGGGTCCGCAAACTATCGACGTTGGAAACATGCAAATTGCTCTTGGTTTTGGCATGGCTAAAAGAATTCTGGTTGAGGTTGAAAGGTGATCTATCACATCTAAAATCTATGATTAAAAACAATTCAAACACAAGAGAAAAAGGTGCGGGATGGATAAAATCCTCTTAATAGGCAATCCCAATATAGGCAAGAGCGCAATATTTTCGCGGCTTACGGGCGCCAAAGTTATCATTTCCAACTATCCCGGCACAACGGTTGAATTTACCCAGGGCCAGATGAAAATAGGTAACGAAAGGCCCATGGTAATAGATGTTCCCGGAACTTACAGTTTAGAACCCACTTCTAAAGCCGAAGAAGTTGCCGTTAATATGTTAAAAGAAGGCGATGTTGTAATTAATGTTGTGGATGCGACTAATTTAGAGAGAAATCTTCATTTAACATTGCAGTTATTGGAAAAAGATGTCCCTGTTATTGTTGCTTTGAACATGTGGGACGAGACTAAGCATAAAGGAATTAACATCGATGTTAAAAAATTGGAAGAATATTTAGGCGTGCCCGTAGTTCCTACCTGCGGATTGACCAGCGAAGGGATAACTGAATTAATTGCCAGGTTGCCCGAAGCGAAAACGCCCAAGTTGAAATTCTCTTCCGATGACCAGAGATGGGAAATGCTCGGCAAAATCATAGGAGAAGTCCAGAAACTGTCTCATCATCATCACACTTTTTGGGAGCGGCTGGAGGACTTGAGCATCAAGCCCTGGACAGGTTTGCCGATTGCCGCGGCGGTTATATATTGCACCTTCTGGATAATTCGTCTTATCGGCGAAAATCTTATCGGCTATGTTTTCGAACCTCTGTTTGAAAAATTATGGCTGCCTTTGATGGTGAAATTAAGCGCCATTTTGGGCGAAGGGACTTTCTTGCATCATATAATTATCGGCAACCTCATCGAAGGAAAAATAGATTTTGGCCAGTCGTTCGGTTTATTGACTACCGGATTTTTTGTGCCGATTGCTATGGTTCTGCCTTATCTGTTAAGTTTTTATTTAATTTTAGGCCTGTTGGAAGACTTCGGGTATTTGCCGCGTTTAGCGGTGTTGATGGACAATATCATGCACCATTTCGGCCTTCACGGATACGCAATAATACCCATGATGTTATGCGCGGGATGTAAAGTTCCGGGGATACTCGCAACCCGCATTTTAGAGGGAAGACGCGAAAAATTTATTGCCTCCGTATTGATGGCAATCGCAATTCCCTGCATGGCTCAAACGGCAATGATTGTGGGTCTGGTCGGACAGCGCGGAGGCCAGTATGTGGGTATCATATTTCTTACTTTGTTTATTCTCTTGGTCGTTAAGGGTTTAATTTTAAATAAAGTTTTGAAAGGAACAAGTCCGGAAATTTTAATTGAAATGCCTCCGTATCGGCTCCCGCAAATAACGGCGGTATTCAAGAAACTTTGGATGCGCATATTTAGTTTCCTGCGCGAAGCATTGCCTCTGGTGTTTTTGGGAATACTCTTTATCAATGTGCTGCATATACTAAAAATAATAGATTTTCTGGCTTATATTTTCGGCCCGATGCTTATGAAGTTGTGGGGCCTTCCCAAAGAAGCTATTTCCGCTTTAGTGGTAGGTTTTTTAAGAAAAGACGTCGCAGTCGGCATGCTTGGGCCGCTTAATCTGACGACCAAACAATTGGTAATCGGTTCGACGGTCTTGGCCATCTATTTTCCCTGCATTGCCACTTTTGTCGTTTTAATCCGCGAACTCGGCATAAAAGATATGGTTAAAGCCGCTATTCTTATGCTTACGGTTGCCCTGTTGGTAGGTTCAATGCTTAATTTATTCCTGTAAAAGTGATAAAGTAGAAGCAATCCAGATAACCAAACCTTATGAAAATGAACAAGATATTTTTTCCCCAATATAAGAAGGGCAAAAAAGGATTCCCGTTACAAAAAGGGCTTTCTATATTGGGGCATATACAAAAAGCGGGCATCCAAATCAACGCCGAATGCGGTGGTAAAGGTAAATGCGGCAAGTGTATTGTCAGGATAGAGAAGGGTGGAGAAGAACTTAACAAGAAAACCAAATCCGAACTCAGATTTTCTTTATCGTCAAAAGAAAGATTGGCGTGTCAGGCAAAAGTAGAAAAATATCAAAAAGACATAATTGTCTTTATAAAAGAATCCGGTAAATACCAAATCCTAAAAGAAGTTTCCGGCAAAGAATTCAATCTAAATCCGCTGACTATATTACGAAACGGCAAAGTAATTCATAACGGTGAAGTTTTAGATAACTATAAGGGCAAAATCTACGGTCTTGCCGTAGATGTCGGGACTACCACCCTGGTATTTCAGATAGTTGACCTGCAAAGCGGCGAAACCGTTGCCACCATAGCAAAAACAAATCCGCAAATTCTTTACGGCGGAGATGTCATCTCAAGAATTGAATATGCGATAGTAGGGGAGAGGAAAATCGTCTATCGCGCCGACGAAGAAATCAAACAAAAAATACGCGAACTGCAAAAATGTGTGATAACAGCAATCAATGATTCGTTGAAAAAATTCAAAGCGCTCACGCCGTATATTTACGAAGCCGTAGTCGTAGGAAACTCCACGATGAGAAATATTTTCTTCGGGCTTGATATTTTTTCTCTTGGTTTAAGGCCTTATGAACCTGTTCACAAAGAACCGATTACAAGAACCGCAAAAGAACTGAGTTTGAAAATATTCCCGAAAGCAAAAGTTTACGGCCCTGCTTTAATCGGCGGCCATGCCGGGGCAGATGCTTTGGCGGATATTCTGTCATCAGGCATTTACAAGAGCAAGAAACCGAGCATACTTATTGATATCGGAACAAACGGCGAAGTGATAATCGGCAATTCCAAAAAAATAATCAGCGCAACGCTTCCCGCAGGCGGTGCTTTTGAAGGAGCAAATGTAAGTTCGGGAGCAGGTGCTGTTGAAGGAGCGATAAAGAATATCAAGATAAAAAACGGCAAAGTTCTATACGAAACTATAGACAACAAAAGACCTGCCGTTGGAATATGCGGTTCGGGGCTTATTGATTTATTAGCAGAACTTTTAAGATGCGGAATAATGGATAAGAACGCTAAGATTAAAAAGGATTTTAAAATAACGGACAAGATTAAACTAACGCAAGCCGACATATATCAACTGGTCAACGCAAAAGCGGGCTTAAAAACAGACCAAATTATTATGCTTAAGCATTACGGAATAGGTGTCAAAGATTTAGATAAGATTTATCTTTCAGGCGGATTCGGCAATTATATAAATGTTAAGAATGCGATAAAACTCGGTTTATTGCCCGATGCCGAAGATAAGATAGTTAAAATCGGCAACGGCGCTTTGGAAGGTGCAAAAGAAATGCTTGTTTCCAAGGAAAGTAGAGAAACCGCAGAACAAATCGCCAAAAAGATTGAACATATCAAACCCAACGAACTGGAAAAGGACTTCACGTATTTAGTCGCAGAGAATATGTACTTCACCGATAAATAAAAAGTTTATTTATCGGTGCCCCTCTGTTAGTACGCCATTGATTTCCCGCCGCCAAAGTAGTGATGGTGAAAGTGGCGAGACTAGGGGGGAATATTCATTATCACATTCAATCTTCGAAATACAGGACAGGGCTACCTATAGTTAATCAGTTTTCTTTAAAATAATAAAATTCATACGAGTTTCGCCTATTAACCATCCCCAAAAACTCTTAAATGGAAATTTTCTAAAGAGTTTTGCAGCACCGCCATAACCATGGCAAATATAAAATTTCATAGGAGCGGAGTAGTTCTCAAAAATTTTTTTAGACAATTCATAATATTTTTTATTTGACCAATATGACAAATTATGTTTGAAATAATTGTGGTTAATATCGGATACTTCTTCCCATGATTTACCTTTTTGAAATACATTGCGTATACCAAGCTTTGCCCATAAACTAAACCACCATTTTGGACAATTTGGCCAAAGCATATTTATTAAAGGGATATATGTATGAGGTTCATATGGGAGATACCATTTTCCCGGATATAGATGCATTGCATAACCGCCAGTTTTCAAGATACGATGGATTTCTTTAAAACACTCTTCTATATTTTGTACATGTTCCAATACGGAAGTGCTGGTTACAATATCAAAAGTGTTATTTTTAAACGGTAAATGATAAGGGATTAGAGAGATTTTTGATAATCTATCTGTGTGAATGTTGGATTCTTTTTCCCAGTATGCTTCTATATCACAGCCATATGCATCATATCCGAGAGACAGCAAATCTTTGACTAAATTTCCTTTTCCGCATCCGAAATCCAATACTTTACAACATGAAGCTTGCTTGAAGTCGCATAATTTCTTTATAGCAGTATCTACAAAATTTTTAATAATGATTTCACCTCTATCTTTTTATTTTTGAAATCTATCACTTTTACCCAAAGGATTTCAATGAGATATTTTTAACTCCTTGGGTATCCCCTCTGTTAGTTTTACGAAGTAAAACTAGAGGGGACTTTTCTCCATCATAAAAAACTCATAACCGTAATATTTTGAATATTTTTTGTAGAAGTCAATTTCATGCTGGAGCATGTCAAATGTGGCGAGAGCATCTTTATTATCCTTGTATTTTTCCTTAAGGCGGGATATT
>JAQURI010000005.1 GCA_028715665.1 Candidatus Ratteibacteria bacterium | reverse complement strand
TTGTTCGTCTTGGTCTATGTTTACGGAAAAATCGATAAAGTTTACTTCGTTCCAATGCTGTAAGACGACTTTTTCTTCGGCTACGGCTTCTTTTAAAACTTTATAGTTATGAGAGCGAATTCTGTCAGACTCTTTTAATGAATTTACGTAGAATTTGTCTACATACTCATAAAGAGCCCTATACATGTTGAATTTCCACAAAACGGATTTTATCGATTCTTTCATAATCTTTATCCATTTTTCGGGAAGTTCTTTTTTGTTCCGTTCATAGTAATGTTGCGTTATTTCTTCTTCGAGCAGTTCGTATATTTGATTTGCTTCGGCGGCTTCTTTTAATTCGGGGTCTTTATAAGCTTTTCCGACCGTGATAGCCCAGCCGTTTCTGCCGTTATAGCCTTCTTTCCACCATCCTTCGAGAGTGCTTAAATTCAGAACTCCGTTCATTGCGGCTTTTATACCCGATGTGCCGCTTGCTTCCATTTCTTCCTGCGGGTTGTTTAGCCAAATATCTACTCCCCATACCAGGTGGCGCGCGATGTCTATATCGTAATTTTCGAGGAATATTACCCTGTCTTCCACTTCGTATTCTTTGGCATAATCCATTATTTCTTTTATCATTTCTTTTCCTCTTTCGTCGGCGGGATGTGCTTTGCCGGAGAAGATGAGTTGAACGGGTCTGTCGGAATTGGTAAGAATTTTTGTCAGCCGTTTTTTGTTATTTAATATGAGAGTGGGTCTTTTATATGCGGCAAAACGGCGCGCAAATCCGATTGTAAGATATGTAGGGTTTAACAAACTGGACAGTTTATGGCTTTTTTCAAGCGAATATCCTTTTGCAACGAAAGCGTCGGAAATTATTTTTCTTACGAACGGCACAAGGATTTTTTTGTTTTTAAGGTGTGCTTCCCATATTTCTTCGTCTGGAATGTCCAGAATGCGTTTTAAGACAGGTTCATCTTCTATATCAGATATATTTTTCCCGAGATAACGTTTTAATATATTGGTGAAAGATTCGCTTATCCAGGAAGAATGGACGCCGTTTGTGACGTGGTCTATAGGAATTTCGGCTTTCGGTCTTGTCGGAAAAAGGGCTTTCCATATTTCCCTTGATACGTCTTTGTGTTGGAGAGATACGGCATTGTTGAAATCTGAAAATCTTATTGCGAGCGCCGGCAGCCAGAAGGTATCGGTTTTATTTTCTACAAATGCCAGTTTCGCAAATTCGTCCAAAGATATAGCGAGTGCGTGCAGTTCAATATCCAGATATTTTCTTGCAAGATCGGTTTTAAAATTTTCATTGCCTTCTATGAGCGGCGTATGGGTGGTAAATACGGTTGATGAACGTATGATGGCACGCGCTTCAGCAAAGGAAAGTTTTTCTTCCAGTATTAATTGTTGCAGTCTTCTTACTATTAAAAAAGCGGAATGCCCTTCGTTTAAATGATAAATTTTGGGTTTTATGCCAAGGGCGTTTAATGCGTCTATTCCGCCTTTGCCGAGGACCAATTCCTGCTGGATTCTTTTTTCCTTGTCCGCGACGTAAAGTTCGTGCGTAATATCTCTTAAATGAGACGGGTTTTCTGGTATGTCCGTATCAAGTAATATCAGCCGTGCAGTTCCGACATTTGTCTGCCATACTTTGACTTTTGTTTTTTCGCCGAGGACATATGTTTCTATATAGAGAGGTTGTTTTTGCTGATTTTGCGCTTCTTTGAGCGGTTCGAAATAATTTTCGAACTCGATGAATATTTCTTCCTGTTTCCCGTCGGGATTTAATCTTTGGGTGAAATATCCATATTTATATAGGATTCCTATCCCAATGATAGGTATTCCCGTATCTGAAGCGCTTTTTATGAAATCTCCCGAGAGTATGCCCAAGCCGCCGGCATATGTAGGCAACGATTCATGGACCCCGAACTCCATTAGAAAGTAGGCAATGGATTCTTTGTTATTGCTTCCGAAACCGTATTTTTTAGCATTTTCTTTTTTGAGCGTTTCCGATTGTTTTAGGTATTCTTCGTATTGCTGCCACACTTTTTCCAGTTCGAACAAAAATCCTTTATCCTGCGAGAGTTTGTGTATTTTTTCTTTCGGGACAAGATATAAAAGTTTTATGGGATTATGGCGCAGTTCCCTGAACAAAGGAGCATTTATGCGGTAGAATAAATTAACTGCGTCATAATTCCATGTCCACCAGAGGTTATCTGTAAGTTTAAGAAGTTTTGATAGGTTTTCCGGATAGTGGGGCTTTACGAAGATTTTCTTCATGGCCATGTCTGTTCCTCCAATTTTTTCTCCATGTCCGTAAGGACATGCATGAAATATATGTATGCGTCCTCGGGGGTGGAATAGGGCGAAAAGTATTTATGGACATCTCCGTCCTGAAAATATTTTGTGCACATGTAATAGTAAAGGTCCGATGTTGAAAGTTTTCTTGCCGCGTCCAGCAGGTCAGTTCTGCCGCGTGCCTTTATCTCGTCAAGAAGTTTATAGAAAGTTTTCATGGAGTTCCATTGCATAGAGTTGGATAACCATGCCGAAAGGTCCCGTTCTGTATCTGCCCATGAAATCGGGTCGGGTATGGAAAGTGCCTCCGGCTCATAATTTAAACTGTCTTCGGTTTCGCATGGCCAATTGAAACATACGAATTTTTTCTTCAAGATGTGTTCGGGTAGGTGTTTCATAAATTCGAATATGCCCGTGTCCGACCATTGATGTTCCCCGAAAGTTTCATAATCCATGAACAAGTTTAGATAAAGTTTTTTCCCGGTGTTTTCTATCATGGGAAGGTTCATTATCCAGTCGACGAATTTTCCGACATTGAGCGGATGTTCAACCCATCCTTTATCGGAAAATCTAAAGGCGATATCGTCTGATAAACGGTAATATTTAAGTAGTAATAAATGTTTTTTTGTGTATGTCTTGTAAGCATACAGAGGAGAACGCCATTTCAAAATTTTATCAGCTCCTTCGGTCAGTATGATTTTGAATTGGGGGAGTTCCGATACAAGGTCGGAAATTTTATTGTTGTATATGAGTTCTGTATTGCGGAAAGTTGTCGGTTTTACACCAAACTGGTCTTCCATAAGTTGAGAATGCATGCGGACTTGTTCCAAAAATTCGTCTTCGTCAAAGAGAGAAGATAACGAATGGTGATAAGTTTCACCCAGGAATTCGACTCCGCCGCTTTTGGCAAGAGCTCGGAAACTATCCAAAACATCCGGTCGGTATTGACGTAATTGTTCTATCAGTGTTCCGGTTATGCTGAACGATACTTTGAAAGTGCCGTCGTATTTTTCGATCAAGTCGAGCAAAAGATTATTGGCGGGAAGATAACATTTTTCGGAAATTTTATTAATAATGTTTTTGTTCAGTTCCTCGTCGAAATAATTCCCCAAGTTGCCGATTTCTGTAAGGCGGTATCTGCGCAAACGAAATGGCTGGTGTACCTGGAAATAGAAAACTATATGTAGCATGTTTTAATTTTTTAGACACTCGCTATAAACATCGAATATTTTTCTCGCTGCCTCTTTCCACTGTATTTTTGTTACTTCCTCTACACTTGATTGAGACATCTGTTTTAATTTTTCAGGATTTTTTATTAAATCCAGAATTATCGAGACAATCCGGTCTATGTCCCAAAAATCGACCTTGTAAGCGTTTTCTATTATTTCGGCAACGCCGGATTGTTTGGATATAATTGCTACGGTACCATAGCTCATAGCTTCAAGAGGCGCTATTCCGAAAGGTTCGGAAACGGACGGCATAACAAAAATATCTGCGGCGGAAAGAATCGATTCCAATTCTTGTCTTGAAAGATATCCCGAAAACAGAAATTTCGTTCCCATTCCCATTGAAGCCGAATGGTGTATTATACCCCGTTCCATGTCGCCTTTGCCGGCCATTATAAACCTTACTTTTTTTTCTTTTTGCAAAACTTTTCTGGCAACTTTTAGGAAATAATCAGGACCTTTTTGAAGCGTTATTCTCCCTATAAACGCGACAGTAGGCTCTTTGAATATTCTTTTTTTAGGCTTACCTGCTTCTTCCACAACAAAAGCATTATGCACTATTTTGATTTTGTTTCTGTCAGCCATATATTTTTCCATTATTATATTGGAAGTGTAGCCGGATACGGCTATAATTTTGTCGCAAAGATGCATTCCCATATATTCTATGTTGTGGATTCGGCTGTCGCCCGCACCTCCCGCGCGGTCAAATTCGGTAGAATGAATATGAGATATCCATGGTTTGTCCGATAGCGTTTTTATGAGCGATGCAGCAGGATAGGTCAGCCAGTCGTGTGCATGAATCAGGTCATAATTTAATTGTTTTGCTATATTTACCGCTTTGGCTGTGTAATTTCTTACTTCGGGGAAAAAAGGGCCATCTTTGGAAAGAATGTCGAAGAGGAATTCCAGAGAAGTCGTATTTTTTATTCCTTCGAGTATTTCCTCACGCCATATTTCCTTAAATGTTCTTCGTCCGGTAGTGAAATAAGCCATATCCAAATATTTTGCGCCTTCGACCAGACTGTGAATGTTTATTTTCTTCCCGAATTTTTTCTTTTTTAAAGGGTCAGTGAAAACCACAGGCATTAAATCCGCATCTTCAGGTTTTCTTAAGGGGAAATATACTTCCTCGTTGGTGGGGATAATGAGGTCGACCTCTATTCCCATGGAAAGCAATGCTTTTGTCATTCCATAACATGCCATTCCGAGGCCGCCTGTCATAACGGGCGGAAATTCCCAGCTCAACATCAATATTCTCATTATTTTGTCCTCATAAGCTCGGCATTTTATTTCATTATTTTAATCTTTTTAGTAAATAAGTAAACGGATAAAATCTCATTTCTATTGACTTTTTTCTAATAAAAGCATTTTTTCAATCAAAAAAATGGCTGCTACCGACCAACATTGGGCAGGTGCCCCTTTCGGGAGATTGGGGTCTTCTCCATTGTATAGTTCCGGTATGGAAGCCATTTTGCCTTGCATAAATCCGTTTCTGAATGTAAAAACCAGCTCTTCCAGTTCTTTACGGAGTTTTTCTTTTTCCGATGAATAGATTTTTACTGCTGTCTTTGCCATTGCCAATAAAAGCCAAACCCAAACAGTTCCCTGATGATATGCAAGGTCTCTCATCCTTTGGTTGCCCATGTATTTTTTTCTAAAAAAGCTGTGGTCAGGAGACAGGCTTCTTACCCCGTAAGGCGTAAGAAGTTTCTTTTTCGCTATTTCGTATCCTGCTTGCATTTTTTCTTTTGAAGTTACATCAAAGGGCAGAGAAAAAGCTATTAAATAGTTTGGCCTTAATTCCGAGTTTGGTTTGCCGTTTTCTATTCTGTCTGCGAAATATACTTCGGCAAAAAACGCACTCATTGATTTTTTTACTTTTGCGGCAAGGATGTCAATTTCGGATAATTTGATTTTATTGTCCGCAAAATTAATTTCATATATATTTTCTTTTTTTGCTATATTTGCGAAATAAACAAGTAAGTTATACCAGAGCGCGTTTATTTCTACGGGTTTGCCGTATCGGGGGGTTACGGGTTCTCCGTGAACTTTTGCGTCCATCCACGTCAAAGCGCTGCCCGTATCAGGATGTAAGGAGATTAATCCGTCATATTTATCCACGTGGAAAGGCAAAGAATCGTTAAACAAGTAATTTGCCAGAATTTGTTTGATGCTCTCTATCATGATTTTCTTTGTTCGGAAATCGAAATTTTTCCAAAACTCCAGTATTCTTATTCCGAACCATAAAGGAGCGTCCACGCTGTTATAATTTTCTCCTGCATTGCCTTCTCCCAGGGTATTGGGAATAATTCCGTCTTTTATTTTTTGACTGTATTTTTTAAGTATTCTGCAAGCCGCTTCATTTCCATTTTCAAGATATTTTAACGCTTCAAGCGAAATCATGGTGTCTCTTCCCCAGGATGAGAACCACGGGAATCCCGCAATAAGGTCGTTATCGGTTATAAATTCGCTCATAGCAAGTTCCAGAATTTGAAGGTACTCTTTAAATGCAAACATTCTTTTGCCTTCCCATGCAATGTTCAATAAAATTTTGTCGGGTTCGTTTTTGAATGAAAGAGGATGACGGATTGGAAGAGGGTATTTTTTATATTTATGCTCGGCCTCGGAAACTGATCTTTCCCAATTATCTTGTTTGTTGTCTGCAAAAATGAGAGTTTCTTCTTCCCCTGTACCGATGTCGCATACTATTTTAAAAGGCGACAACAAGTCCTCAGTCCCTTCGTAACCGCGTATTATTTCGGTGGGGTAAACGACGTTCCTATATATAACGGGATCGAATTCGGTTTGTCCCCTTAAAACAGACATATATGCTTCTATATCCCCACTTGCAATTTTCGCAGTATTTGCCGTTAGTTCGTATTTATATTCTACTTTATCCCAAAAAGTTGTCTTGTGGACTGAATGGTGCTCTCTTAAAGTGAATTTGGGCCTTAAAACGAGTTTAAATGGAATTTTCCCTAAATTGTAATATTTCACTATGCAGATATTTTTAAAAGGATGCATTTGTATGGTTTTCAGAATTAAGAGTTCGCTGGATGGCGGATTGCACGAATATAAAAAGGAAGGATAGGGACGCAGAAAATATTCGACCATGAATTTATATCCGTGCGGATATATGACATTATGGTAATTATTGGCATCCAGGAAAAAACTCATCCCGTCTTTAGTTTGCAGTTGTTCTTCTACGGAGGAAACAAGATGAGTCCTTTTGAAATTCAAGTCCGAAGCTACAAGAAGACCGTGGTATTTGCGGTGATTTAAAAGGTTAGCCGCGCCTAATGCGTAACCTCCTTGCGAGTTTGTCAGAATCCATTCATATTGTGAAAATTCGAAATTTTCCATTTTTGTTATTATATAACACTAATCAAGGAAAAGGTAATAACCAATTGGATTTATCCCCACACCAAAACCTTTGGTGTGGGGATAAGAATGTCCTAGCCTCCAGGGTGGGGTGGTTTACCCCGTTTAGAGATGGCAATTCAAAACGAAGTTTAACATTAAATAGAGCTGTGGGAGCTAAAGAGAAAACAAAAGGGTTTTTCAGTAATTACAGAAATGTCTTTTGACATTTCTTATCTCTAACGGGGTTTACAAAATTGCGATTATAATATATTATTTTGATTAGGATTGCCGTTCATATATGAAAAAAATTCTTTTTGGGGCTTTTTGGGTCGTAGTTATTTGGGGTGTCGGATATGGTTTGGGGTCTCTATCGTTTACATCCGAGCATATACAAACTCAAAATTCTAAGATTGCAGGCGAGATTTTCTCCGTCCCTGTTCCCATGGAAAATTATTATTTTGCGTGGGGAGTTATCCAGGTTTTTGGCACAAGATGGAGGGGCGTTCCGCAAACCACTGAAGAGACGGAAGAACAGGTCTGGGTTGAACTTGTCCTGTCTTACGAAGCTTTTCAACGGGATATCAAAATTGAGCGTAAAGAAGTAGAAGATGAGGTTGCCAAAATTCTAAGCGGGCAAGAGGTTCCTTTTAATTGGAAGGACAATAAACAAGAGTACGAAAAATGGGTAAAAGACAACATAAATATGCCCGTGGTATTGTTCGAAAACCAGATCGAACATCTTCTGAAAATAGAAAAGCTTCGTAAACAGGTGATGGATAGCATTAGTCCCGAAGTTACGGAAGAAGAAGCAATCCAGGAGTTTCGCAACGAACACAACACATTAAGCGTGGAATTGATACAGTTCGACGAATTGGATAAGGCGGACGACTATTATAATAAAGTGAAGGGGAATCCTGCATTTTGGGACGAGGAAAAAGAAAAAAATCCGGATTCTTTCAAACGGCCCGGATTTGTAGCTTTGGAGTTCCTTATGCATATGTGGAAATTCCCTAAAGAAGATGTTTATAAAATGCTCGAACTTAAAGTGGGTGAAATATATCCTCCCGCTCCCATTTATCAAGGTTACGGCGTTTTCAAAATACTTGAAATAAGGCGCGCAATGGACGAGGATTTTCCTAAATATCGTAATTCTTACTATGAGCAGGTCAAAATGCAGAAAAAATATGAGGGATTTCAACAGTGGCTTAAAAATTTAAAGGATAAAGCAAATATCAAGATTTATATAAAATTGAAAGAGTTATTTCCGAAAGAGTAGTACTATGGGTTATTTCGAAATTTTGGGTTTGAAAAAAGAACCTTTTTCTACCAGTCCGGACCCGGATTTTTTTTATTTATCCAAGGATCACGAACGCGCACTGACGAATAGTCTGATTGAATTGAGACTAAAGAGAGGATTGAGCATTATTTTGGGCGATGTCGGCACGGGCAAGACAACACTGTCAAGGAAACTCGTCCAAGAATTGAAGAAGAGAGAAGATTTTTGTTTTCATGTCATATTTGACCCGTCTTTTGAAAACGAATATTCATTTTTGGAGTATTTGGTGAGAAACTTCAATTGTCCGATTAATACCAATGATTCTCCGAGTCTTTTGGAACTGAAGGAATCGCTGGAAGCTTTTCTTTTTCAGAAAGGGGTATCAGAAAATAAAATCATAGCTTTAGTTGTAGATGAAGCCCAAAAACTTAGTCCTATGTCTTTAGAAGTACTAAGAGTACTTTTGAATTATGAGACAAACGAGTTTAAACTTCTGCAACTGGTTCTATTGGGACAAATGGAACTTTATTCTACGATAATGAATATCCCCAATTTTTTTGACCGCATAAGTTTTAAGTTTACTTTAAATCCGCTTGATTACGGAGAGACAAAGGAAATGATAGAATTTCGCTTAAGGCAAGCGGGTTATAAAGATAAAAGGCATTTGTTCTTGGAAGACGGCATAAAGAAGATTTATGAATATACCAACGGTTATCCCAGAAAAATAATGATGTTGTGCTATAAAGCATTGAAAAAAATTATTGTGGATAATAAATTGGCCGTGGACGGAAAGATGATTGAGGAAATTATTAAAGAAGAGGAAAAAGCAGGATGGCACAAGACAAGTCTACCCCTGAAAAGAGATTATTAGAATTAATCGAATCTCCCAGTGAACGTACTATACGGGAAATCAAGAAAAAACGCATAAGAAACAGTTTTTTTTCTATAAGCGCCATAAGAGGGAAATTTTCTTTTTTAAAACAACATGCGGGCAGTAATCTATCAAGGCATAAATTTGCTTTAGATATTCGGCAAATAAATATAATTCTCGTATTTTGCGCAGTTGGTTTGGCGACTTATTTGGTTATGAGCTGGTTAAATGCTTCCAATAAATTAGACGATGTGTCAAATCTAAAAACAGAATTTAAAACAAACGGACAAGTAAAATCCTATTTGCCTGCTTCTTTTTTGCGGGACATTTCTTATTATTCGCAGAGGGTGAATATGAGAAATATATTTAAATTGGATTTGGAAGCGAATAATCCCCATGAAAAAGAAGGCGATGTTAAAGCCGAGGAAGTAGTCACTGTCAAAGACGAGCTGGCAAAAATTATGGAGCAATTGATATTGGTCGGAGTTTCCTGGTCGGATAATCCTGTGGCGATGATAGAAAATACAAACGCTAAAATGACTTATTTTTTGAAAAACGGCGAAGAAATTGTAAATGGAGTGATAATAAAACAGATTTTTATTGATAGGGTGATTTTAGAATACAAAGGAGCTGAAGCAGAACTTAAACTCTGAAGTGCAATCGTTGCTTTTGGATAGGGTATAGTTTACAATTGTGCAAAATGTTGAACAGAATTTCCCTTTGGTCTTTTCTGGTGTTGGTTATCGTTCAAACCTGCTTTGTAAACACTCAGTTGTCGTCTTTGGAATTTAATGACGGGATGGCAAAAGAAATCTCCTTGAATTTCCGCAACATCGACGTCATAGAAGCGCTGCAATATCTTGCAAATGAAGGCGGATTCAATATAGCTTTTACCAAGGGAGTAAGCGGCAGAGTGACTCTAAAGGCCGATAAAGTGACTATTAAAGACGCTTTCGACATCATTCTCCTTACAAGCAATCTGGCATACGAAAAAAGAGGAAGCATCTATAATATTATGAGTGATAAAGAATACCAGGAACTTTATGGTAAAAAATTTGCCGACGTGAGAAAAATGAAGGTGCTTCGGCTTAAATATGCTATCCCGGAAAAAGCATTCGGGCTTTTAGATGTGCTAAAAAGCGATGTGGGAAGGGTCTTGGTCGACGAAGAAACAGGAACAATTATGGTGATGGATACTCCGGAAAAATTGGAACAAATGCAGGAAGCGCTTTCTTCTATTGAAGAAAGAGGTGTCGTAGAAGTATTCAATTTGCAATATGCAAATGCAAAAGAAATTGAAGAGCATCTCAAAACCCAATTGTCGGACAAAAAGGTAGGTTCAATTAAAGCGGACGAGCGAAATAATCAAATAATTGTTCAGACATTGCCCGAACGAATGGAAGAAATCAGACAATTAATCAGTTCACTGGACCAAAAGACCAAAGAAGTTCTTATAGAAGCTAAAGTAATTAGGGTTTCTTTTGCCGATGATAGTAATATCGGCTTAAAATGGGAATTTTTATTTGAACAGATGACGGAACATGGCTTGGATTTCATCGGCTCGCATACTTATGATACCGTTTACAGGACCGGACAGACGACCATTGCAAATTACCCTAAAATAGAATCTGAAGCCAATCTGCCCTCTGCCGCTAAAGAATCTATTTTGGGCAAAGTCTACTTTGGTTCCATAGGACAAGATAGCTTCGAAGCATTAATGACTTTTTTAAGCACAATAATAGACGCAAAACTTCTTGCGAGCCCCAGAATAGCGGTAGTTAATAACCAGGAAGCAAAAATACATGTTGGCAGGAAGGAAGTTTATTTGGAAACGACCAGCACGCAATCCGAATCCACTACTACAATTGTGGAAACTCCTAAGTGGGTTGATACGGGTGTCCTGTTATCGGTAACTCCTAAAATTAACGATGAGGGATATATCACAATGAATATAAAGCCCGAAATTACGAGTATTGCGCAATGGTATATTAGCCCCACAGGCAGGCAATATCCGGTAACAGAAGTGTCCACGGCAGAAACTAAAGTTATGGTAAAAGACGGCACTACCATTATAATCGGCGGTTTACGAAGGAAAGAAGACGTCAAAACTATTGAAAAAGTCCCATTTTTGGGTGATATATGGGTGCTGGGAAAACTTTTTCGCTCGGAAGTAACAACACAGATGCAATCCGAACTTATAGTGTTTATTACTCCTTATATTATAAGCGGTGAAGAATTAATAAAGACTGATGACCATGAATTTAGAGAACCAACTCCTTCATATAGGGAATACGACAATGAATAATGAAAATGAAAAAAAGGAAGTTTTGCTGAAAAACAGAAACAGTTTCGGAAAAGTTTTGGGATTGATTTTTTTAGTCATCGTGTTCTGCACAGCCAGCGCGGCTGCAACATATTATTTTTTCGTGCAAAATTTAGCTAAAGATAAGGAGCAGCAAATACAGATTATATACAGTGACAAAGAGAAATTAAACAGTATAAATAAATCCCTGGAGGAAAAACTCGATAAATTGTCGGCTGATTACGACAAGATTTCCAAAGACAGGGAAAATATAATTGAACAGTCAAAAAGAATAATTCAGGAAAAAAATGCATTATTAAATGTTCAAAGTACCCTTGAAAAAGTTACCGAAGAGAAAGACAAACTTTTGATTGAAAAAGAAGAAGTAGCCCAAAAGCTCGATTCTCTTATAAAAGATACGAAACAAACCAAAGACAAATACGAACAGGAATTGTCTGTGGCAAAGAAACAAATTAAAACCTACCAAGAAGAAATTTCGGGAAAAAACAAAATCAATGAAGAATTAGTGAACAAAACCGGTGTTCAAAAATTGCAGGCTTCTATAAAAACACTGGAAAATAACAATAAGGATTTGACTGTAAAGTTAAGGGAAATGGGCGCAGAGAAAGAGAATTTAAGCAAACAATTGGAGCAGAATAAAGAAAAATACGAGCAAGAAAGATTAACTTTGCAAAATCTTTATAACGATTTGACCGGTAAGTATGAAGAGTTATCGGCCAAGTATAATACTTTAACCAAAGAACAAAAAAATCTTCAAAAGCAGCTTGAAGAGTTCCCCCGCAAGATTGCCAATTTAGCAAACGAAAATCAAGATCTTGTTAAAGAAACGGCCAACATGCATTACAATTTGGGCCTGTTCTACTTTGAAAAACAGGAATACAAAAGGGCTCTTGCGGAATTTGAGAGAGCCGTAAAAATAAATCCTAATGATGCCGAAGCATACTACTATGTTGGTTATATTTATGCGGAACAGTTAATGAACCGAGATAAAGCGATTGGATATTTCGATAAGTATTTGCAATTATCTCCTAAAGGAACCCATTCCGCTTGGGTGAGACAATATATTTTAAGTTGGCGGATTTGGGATGAAAAAGAAAATATAGAATAAACCCCGCTCCCCGTGTTAAAACACGGGGCTTTGGGGAAAATATTTTAATATAGTCTCCCATTCTTCCGACATTCTGTCGGAGGATTTTATGGGGGCGGGGTAAACGGTGTTTATCGCAAAATTATTAATTATTCAGGGAGTTGTTTTCGTAGGGTTACTTTTTTTCCTCCGATACGTTCTGACTCATAGTGTTACGACTGCTACAACACATCTTGAAGAATTAAGCAAAGACTATACCAAAAAACAGGAAGAAGCCAAGAAACAATTGGAAGAAGCCAAAAAAGAATCCAGCAAAATAGTCGCTGACGCACAACTTGAAGCGATAAAACATAAGAATGAAACATCTCATGAAGCTCAGAAAGAAAAAGACAGGATTATTCAGGAAGCACAACAAAAAAGCGAGCAAATGATTAAACAGGCTGAAAAAACATGCGAGCAGTTAAAACAGGAAATAAATGAAAGAATAGATGCCGGAGCAACCGAAAAAGCCGCTGAATTGATCGAAAAAGCTATTCCTAAAGAATTCCGAGAAGGGCTCCATCACCTTTGGTTCAAAGAATTTTTGAAAAGTGATTTGCAGATCGAGAGATTACATTTGTCAAAAGATATCAAGAATGTCGAAATTACTTCTGCTTTTCCGTTGACCGAAGAGCAAAGAAAAGAATTGAAAAACAAATTGGCTAAAAAATTAAGTGAAAGTATAGTGCTGAAAGAAAAAGTGGATGCCGTATTAATTGCCGGTATTATAATAACTTTGGGAAGCGTAGTTATCGACGGAAGTTTAAAGTATAAAATACAACAGGAAGCCAAATAGCAGTGAAGCAGAACCAATTACTAAACAAATCCTCTCCGTTGGCAGAAATTCGCGAAGTAGGCAAAGTCAACTCTATCCGTAAATTTATTGTAGAAGCCAGAGGACTGCCTTCTTGTTTTAACGGACAAATCCTCCATTTTGAAAAGGGCGGCATGGGGTTGGTTATGGGATTTAAAGAAGATAGCGTCCAGATTCTGGTGTTAAATACAACGGTCCCCATTCGTTTAGATGATGAAGTCCACAATAAAGGACAGTCTCTTTATTTGCCGGTCGGAAAATCTTTTTCGGGTAGAGTTATAAATAGCTTGTGCGAGCCCCTGGATAATCTCGGGCCCATTGAGGAGGATGAAATCGCCCCCGTATTTAGAGACGCCCCGCAACTCATGGACAGGATTCCCGTTTATGAAACCATGGAAACCGGAACGGTCATGTTGGATGCTCTTATTCCTATAGCTAAAGGACAGCGTGAATTATTGTTGGGCGACCGTCTTACAGGAAAAACAACTGTATGTATAGATGCCATTTTGAATCAAAAGGATAAAGACGTAATATGTATATATTGTTGCATAGGCAAACCGCATTCGAGCCTTTTGAAAATTTTGCGCCTTTTACAGGATAAAGGCGTAATGCCTTATACCATCGTAGTAAATGCTGTAGCATCTGCTTCGGTGGGCGAACAATATCTTGCGCCTTATACTGCCAGCATGATGGGGGAGTATTTCATGTATAGGGGCAGGAATGTATTGATAGTATTTGATGATTTGACGCGTCACGCATGGACATATAGACAAATTTCTCTGCTTCTGGAGCGCCCGCCCGGCAGAGAAGCGTATCCTGGAGATATTTTTTACATCCATTCCCAATTAATCGAACGGGCCGCCTCTTTAAAACCCGAATCGGGAGGCGGTTCAATGACTTTTTTACCCATAGTTGAAGTTTTACAGGGCGATATTACGGGCTATATACCCACCAATTTAATTTCTATGACCGACGGTCAGGTATATTTCGATACCGCTCTCTTCTATAAGGGTTTCAAACCCGCTATAGATTTCGGTTTATCGGTCTCCCGTATAGGCAGTAAAGGGCAATGGCCTGCAATGAAAGAATTGAGCGGAACATTGAGATTGGACTATATTAAATATCAGGAACTTTTGAAGATGACCCGTTTAAAGACTATAAGCTTGTCCAAAGAGGCGGAACTGACGCTAAAACGCGGTGAAGTTATAACTCAACTTATAGTGCAGGAGAAGAATAATCCCGTTTCAATAGAAAAACAAGTACTATTTCTATATGCTTTAAAATTAAGGGTTTTGGATGAGCTTGCTTCCGACGAGATAAAAGAGTTTAAGGAAAATTTTCCCACATTGGTCCAGCAACAAGATCCCCAGATATTTATAGAATTGAGAAAGACTAAAACCCTATCGGTTTCTATTAAAGAAAAATTAAATAAATTATTGAAGGAATATTTCAAGAAAACCGTATGATAAAAATTAAAATACAGAATAGAGTGTAGTGAATAGAAATATAATAAAAATGAATTGAAATACATAGAAATACCTTGACCTAACCATGTTTCTATTTTATTTCCACATATTTCAACTTATTTCCATGTATTTCCTTTTTTGAAAAATATGGCATATCTTTCGGAAATTAAAAAGGAAATCGAATTTTATAAAGACTTTTCTTCTTTGGTGGAAACGCTTAAAAATTTGGCGCTTTTCCAGTTTCATACAGCACAAAGGAATCTTAAAACCTTTGACTTTTTCCCGGAAGCAATAAAAGATTTTCTGAATATGATTGATATCGCGAATATCAATCATCCGTTTTTACAAGAACCGAAAAAAGGCGTTTTGGGAATAATAGCTGTTACTTCGGACGAGGGGTTTTTAGGCGGACTTAATAATCGGGTAATGAATGCGGCTATAGATTTTTCTAAGGAGCGGAAAATTTCGATTATTGTTGTCGGAAAGCAGGGGCAAAAATATACGCAAGGGGTAAATCTTCCTGTTGTTAATTTTCCCGATAAGGAAGACAATAAGAAATCCTCACAAGCCGCACAAATTGAAAAGTATGTTTTGACCGAAATCGCTAACGGCAATTTGAGTTCCGTAAAAATAATATATCCCAGAGCATTTTCCCTGACATCTCAGCGGATCGAAGTCCTTACTCTTTTGCCGTTTGCCGAACTTTTTAAAAAAGAATCTATGGATACAAGCCGAGATTATTCGAAAATCATATTGGAATCTTCCGCAAATGATATTATAGAGTATTTGGCGTATCTTTGGGTCGGGCAAAGAATTCGCGAAATTTTTGACTTGAGTCGTGTTGCTGAATATGCCGCAAGATATATACACCTGGAAGAGAGCACGGATAAAATCAAAGAGGACATTAAAAAATTACAACTTAAATATTTTAAGATAAGGCATTCAATTATTGACCAGCAAATGAGAGAATTATCCACGGCGAAAGCTATATTATCCAAATAAAAGATGAATAATAAAGCAATAGGAAAAGTAGTGGCTGTTCAGGGGCCGGTTGTGGATGTTAAATTTGCCAGCGCACAGGACCTTCCTAACATATTGAGCGTCATAGAAACTAAAACCATAGAAGATAAAACGGTAACATTGGAAGTTGTTGAACATAGGGAAGGGAATATTGCCCGGTGTCTGGGCATAAATTCCACTTTGAACTTACAACGCGGCGCTTCTGCTTATGTAAAAGGAGATTCTATTTATATACCTGTCGGCGAAGATTTGAATTCACGCGTAATTAATTCGTTAGGAGAACCCATTGACCAGAAAGGCCCGGTTATTTCCAAAGAAACAATGCCCAGCAGGCCCCCGCAAAATGTAAAAGTCGAAATGGGGGAAAAGATATTTAAATCAGATGAAATCATGGAAACAGGCATCAAAATAATCGACTTGCTTTTTCCTCTTGTAAAGGGCAGTAAAACGGGCTTTTTGGGCGGTGCAGGTTTGGGCAAGACCGTTATAGTTTTGGAAATTATTTATCATATAGTAAAAAAACACCACGGTGTGTGTGTTTTCGCCGGAGTAGGCGAGCGTATAAGAGAAGGCAATGAATTATACAGCGAAATGGCAAGCGGGGATATTCTTTCAAGAACATCATTGATTTTCGGCCAGATGAACGAACCCCCAGGAGCGCGGTTTGAAACGGCAATAGGCGGGGTTACTTTGGCGGAAGCTCTGCAACGAAAAAATAAAGACGTTCTGTTGTTCGTAGACAATATTTTCCGATACCTTCAGGCAGGGGCGGAAATATCCACACTTCTCGGCCGTGTTCCTTCGGAGACCGGTTATCAGCCGACATTGATAGCGGAAGCAAGCGAATTTCATGAGCGGATTAAAACGTCCCAGAAAGGCGGGGGTTCCATTACTTCGATAGAAGCTGTTTATGTTCCCGCGGACGACCTTACCGACCCGGCGGTTGTAGCCATATTCTCTTTTTTGGATTCAGTTTTGGTCCTCTCGAGGGAACGGGTTCAACTGGGGCTTTATCCCGCAATAGACCCTTTACGGTCTTCTTCCGCCAATTTGGAACCCGATATAGTCGGAGAACGTCATTTTCAGACGGCGCAAAATGTGCTGCAACATTTCCAGAAATATGAAGAATTAAAAAGAATTGTTTCTATCATAGGAGTTGACGAATTGTCTGCTGCAGACCGCCTTGTCTATGAACGTGTGAGGAAATTGCAAAACTTTTTAACCCAGCCCTTCTTTGTCGCAGAAGTTTTTACGGGCAGAAAAGGAGAACATGTCGCTCTTTCCCAGACAATCGAAGATTGCGAAAGGATTCTCGCGGGACATTTTGATAAAAAAAGCGAAGAAGAATTCTATATGATAGGCGCTCTCCCATTCTAAAATATAGGAACTTGACAAAATGGAGAAGTTTCTCCTATGATAATATTGCAATTAAGTAATAATGCAATTTAAAAATAAAAGGAGATATTGTATGAAGAAGCTAATCAGGTGGACGATGATTTTAAGTCTTTTTATTTTTACTGCAGTGTTTGCGGCTGATGAAGATATGGAGAAACAAAAAAAACTCCTGGGAGCGGCTAAAATCGAGTTAAATAACATGGAGTGGAAAATAAAATTGAGCCCCATGAGCGGGACAAATGCTACAGCCTACGAAGATACGTTGCTTTTTGTCAACAGCAAATTTTCTTCGGAGAAATTAGAATCCGAAAAATTTCCCATATCGAACTATACGGTCTCGCTTAAAGGAGAGGATGTAATTATCTGGGAGACAATGCAGACAAGCGAAAGCGGAGGACTAGCTTTCTGGCGCGGGGAATTAGAAGGTAACGTAATGAGAGGCGTTCTAAGCGTGCGTACTGACGAAGAAACGTCAATGGATTTTTCGTTTTACAGTATCCAGAGAAAGGAACTCGAACCCAAGCCGCCCAAAATAGAGGAAGAGTTGACGCCCAAATCAGAAACAGCAAAAGAAATAAAAGAAACTCCCAAACAGACGGAAGAAGAAAAACCCTCAACGCCGCAGAAAAAAAGATGGTGGCAGTGGTAAGATAAGACGATTATAGACTATGTAACTTCTTATACTCCTTCCCTAAAACTGCAGTTTCAAGAATGCATAAACCCTAAGTCTTAAGTTTAAAACTAAAAATTTACACATCTAATTGTTTCTAACTGATATTCTTAATTGTAGGTAGTAACTCAAAACTTACACCCAAAGATTTGAAGAATATACTTTCAAATCTGAACTTGGGTGTCCCCATAGCCAGTTTTGCCTTCGCAAAACTATGGGGATAACTAAACCCGAGCTCTCAGCTGCAATTCATATAAGTGTAATATTTTCTCTCCGCTGTTTCTTCTTGACAATAAGAATTCCGATGGTAAAATAAAATCAAAGGTGTCAGGCACCCATTCTTTGGGTGCCGGGCTAAAACCCCATTAGAAGTCCGCATAAAAGGTGCGGTATCCCGAAAGTTTTCGGGATTACTTCTAACGGGGTAAAAAAAACTGAAAATGGCAAGATTGCCGAGGATTCAAGTAGAAGGCAGTTTATACTATGTAACTTGCCGAAGTCATCACTCCAACGAATTGTTCAAAGACGGCCAAGATTACGATAAGTATCTCGATTTATTGGCAAACTACAAAAATAAATATCATTTCAAACTCTTTTCCTATTGTCTGCTTTCCGACAAAGTTTATCTCTTAATAGGCATAAATTCCGAAAGTTCCATTTCGGAAATCATGTTCAACCTGAATTCCTCCTATACTAAATATTACAATGCTCGCCAAGGCAAAAAAGGCGCTGTTTTGGAAGGAAGGTTCAAAAGTAAATGGATAGAGAAGATAACTTATCTTTTACCTTTAACGAGGTATATACATCTCATCTCCAACAAAAATTCTACCTATGTTAGTTATTCCGCCTTTTTGGGGGCGTCTTCTCCGATTCCGATGGCTGACGAAATTCAGGAAGTATTATCTTATTTGCAGCAGGGAGTTGATTATAAAACCTATGTGGAAAAAGTCGATTTAAAGGAACTAAAGGATTTAGAACAAAAATTAGAGCGCAACAGAATTTTGGGCTCTAAAGAATTTGAATATAGAGTTAAAACCGCATTCAAAGCTTATAAAGAAAATAGGGAAAAAAAGATTACAGCGGAGAAAGTAGTGTTTCAAAAGCATATTCCTAAAAATTTACCCCGTAGATTTGAAAAATATCAACGGGGTCTACTTTGGGGAAGCGTGGCGGTATCCATGTTACTCTTGTTGCTTGCCGGCTATTTTTATAGCCGCCAGCTATTCTGGAAAGAAGAGTTCGAACAGAAATTAGTTGAACTTAATAAACCGCAGGTTCACCCCGTAGATAATATCAGCGGGGTTCAACCCGCAGATAGTATCGACATCAACGGAGTTCAACCCAACGTTTCCGTTAGTCCTGCCCGTCCGCCTACCAATGGGTTGCGGGCAGGATTTGCGGCAGGCGGGATTTCAATGGTGGAAAATATAACTCATCCTTTGGAAGGAATAGTGTTGGAAATTAAATTAGAACCTATTTCTTCCGAGGTTTCGCAAAACCCCCAAAGAGACACATTAAAATTTAAAGAAGGTAAAGTCGTTTCTAACGTTCTGACAAAAGAAGGTTTCGGTCCCTCCAACTATTCACTGACGTATAAAGAAAAAGGAGTAGTTGTTTGGGAGACTATGCAGAGCGGACTCGGGGGCGCAGTAGCGAGCTGGCACGGTAAATGGAACGGCGAGGTTATGAAAGGGGTTTTATCTCAGAAGTTTCCGGGAGAGGAAGCGAAAACTTTTTCTTTTATAGGATATCTGAAGACATCTACATAAAACAACTAATAATGAATATATATTATATATAGAAGGAGAGAAAAATGTGCTGTGAGGGGAAAAATATGAAAAAAATTATCTGGATTATTGTTTTTGCTTTATTTATCTGCAGCACAGCAATGGCTAAAGATGCCAAAGATATTAAGAAAGAAGAAAATGCGGCTAATCAGAAAATAGTTTTAAAGGAAGTGCAGGGAGAAGTAACTTGGATCAGAAACGACAAGATTGCCATAATGTATGCCCAAGACAACGAAGCGGGGACTGCCGAGGAGATGCTTCTTCCCGTTCCCGAAGATGTCAGCGTCATTAATAAGAAAAGCTTAAATGAGATAAAGGTGGGAGATATAGTAAGAGTCCAATATGAAGAGGTAACCGAAGAAACTCCCGAAGGCACGAGTATAAATTCCCGGGCGAAGACAATTATTTTTCTCAAAGCGGCGGTAAAGAAGCCGGTTAAACCTCCGCCTGAAGAAGAGGAAGAAGAAATTTTAGACTCAGGAGAAGAATAAAAAAAATTACAAATGAAACAAGAGATAGAGATTAAGAAAAGAAGAATAAGAATACCCCTTATCCTGTTCTTTATCGCAGGATTGCTGGCTACATTATTTTTCTTCTGTCAGGAAGTCCAGTGCTACCAGATAAAAAGAGTGGTAAGGGATACTTATCAGTTGGCTTACAATGCTGAGGCAGTTACCGTTGATATCAGTACCCAGTTGGGCGGAGTTCCTCTTGATTTGGAGAAATCTTTTATTTTGGCTACCCGCAGGTATCAAGATGATGACCACGATGACGGTGATATCCAGATACTTATTGATGACCCAACCCATATCACGATTGCGCGTTATGCCTCTGCTTATGCTATGCCTATAGAGTGGATGATAGTGGAGTTTGAAGAGGGAGGGGATGTGGTCAGCGGAACTACTACGATGCCTGAAACACTGACTACGAAAACCATTACGCTGCCTGAACATTTTGATTTAAGCAAGAGCATTCCGGTAATTAACTGGAAATCCTGGAGGCATTCGGATACTGCGGATGAAAGAAATTATTTTAGCGCAACGCTGACGGACACGAACAAATTAAAGGTCAGCAGAACAGAGCTGGGCGGCGCATACAATAACGATATTTCCTACCAGATTATCGAGTTTGACCGCGATGTAAATGTAACTTACGGCGTAAACACAATTTCCGGGGTTACCTCAATTGATGTCCCGGTTTCGGTGAGTGATGTAGATAAGGCGCTTTTATTTTTTACTATTGCTCCGGGCGGAGGTATAGGCGGATATGAAGGCGCTTATTCAGTCAGAGGTTATTTGTTAGATAATGATACCTTAAGATTCGAAAGATATAGAACGACCAATTTTGTTGATATTTACTGGTATTTAGCGGAATTTCAAAATGAGGCCTTTTCCCAAAGAGAGGGAAATAACAATTCAATGGGGTCCAGCACTACGTCAACCGCTATCAATGTAAATGTCTCTCCCCAGTGGGATTTAAGCCGCACAATATTTACCTATTCATTTACTCTCAATAGTAACTCTTATAATGTGGCTGAACAGTTCTATACTACCGGCCAGCTTAGCGCTTCGGGAAGCGATGTCCTTTTAACGGTTGCAAGACAAACTTCAGGCACGGCAGGGATGATTGCATATAATATAATGGAATTTCCTCCTTTGGATATCATTACCCCTACCGGCGGCACGACGCAAATCCAGGAAGAGCAGGTTATACTTGCCACACAGAATACTGCCGCCTCTGATACCGATGCAAGTCTTGATAATACATATCCTGCGTGGGGGCAGACGTGGTCATATAGCAGCCCTTCACCCGGAACTACTTATGTCATCGATAAGGTCAGCTTAAATATGAGCAGGAGTTCGCCTTCAACCGAAACGCTCCATATATCCATACGCGAAACATGGAACGGCGCCGAATTAACCAGCGGCACGTTTAACGCCAGTCAACTGACTACTACGGACACTTGGTATGATATTCCCCTGACTCAAGTGACTCTTAACGACGGGCAGACCTATTATATACATGTCTACGGTTCAAACCCGTCTCAAGGATATGTGGACTTAAGGTACGGGACCAACCAATACCCTAACGGATATTTATACCGAAACGGGTCTGCCCAAACATATGATGACCTGCTGTTTAAAATTTGGGAGTACATATCCGGTGAAGAACCCACTTATACACCCGGAGACGTATGGGAGATAGGAAGCGGATACGATATCATCTGGAAATATGCCGATTCATTAAAAAGCGGAGGGAATGGAACAGGCGGAGTGCATCGGATGAAGTTGGAAATATCCAAAGGCGGCGGTGCATGGGAGCAAATCCCCGGCGCTACGGCATTGGATGTAGATACCGATGACCCTTTGGATAACGAGGGAACATTTAGCTGGCCGGAGATTCCAGCCGAGCTCGGCACTATAACAAATCTTATCGGCGAGGACATTAAGGTTAGAGTTACCGATATAGATATGACCTCGCGAAACTATGATATTTCCAACGGCGACCTTATTGTAAAAGGCACTTTGAGTATATATACGCCGGGGGTCTGGAAAATTGGGAATACAGAAGATATTACTTGGGACTATACCGGTTATTTGGAGAATTTGAGCCCGAATACCGTCACAATAAAACTTTCTACTAACGGGGGAGCAAGTTTTGACCATACTTTGGTTACCGATGCCAGCGTGGGCACCGGAGGAAGCGGAAGCTGGCCTTGGGCCATCCCGTCAGAATTGGGCGGTGAGAACTTATTGGGAAATGATAATGTCTTAAAGGTTACTTTTAATTATAACCCTATTCCTGATGAAACATTAGTTGAGAGTATAAGCGATGTTTTTTCTTTGATGGGTCAGGTAAGTGTCGTAGAACCTGACGGCACCGACGATATCTGGAAGATAGGCGAGACCTACGATATTATCTGGGATTACGGCGGCAATTGGGGGGACGTGGATATATTTGTCTCAAGAAATAACGGCGGTAACTGGGACCTTATAGATACCGTTGCGGGAGATTATAAGAGCGGGCCGGACATATATGAAGGGAAATCATATTATAGCTGGACGGCGGAAGCGCCTGAAAGCATAGAAGCCTTAATTAGAATAGAAAGCCATACATACGGGAGCGCTATTCGCGACGAATCCGACGCTAATTTTGAAATACAACAGGTGATTACGGTCACGGAGCCCAGCACAGCAGGTGAGGTTTGGAAAGTCGGCGAATATAAAGATATAGTGTGGCAATTAAAGGGTACCGTTGACAAAGTAGAAATTCACTATAAGAAAGGAACTGAAGGTTCTTGGATTCCGATAACCGAATCGGAATACCCCACCGGCTATCCTGCAGGCAGTCCCTACAAATATACATGGCATGTTCCCAATGACATATATAGTGAAGTGTATATCAGGGTGCGGGAATACGGCAATCCCGAGATTGAATATATTACCCCTTATATTGCCATAAAAGGGAAAATAAACGTAGATGCCCCTAACGGAGGGGAGAAATATACAGTAGGACAAAGCGATGTAGTTATTACTTGGTCTGTGACCGGAGATATGACCGGAAACGCGAGAGTTTGGTTTGCCAAGAACGGAGTTGATTATGCTTATATGGATGTCACTGATGCGATGGGATATCCTTCAGGCAAGGATGTTAATAGCGGGAATTTAGCTTGGAATCCTGTTCCGGATGAGATTACAGAGGATGGCAAGATAAAGGTTGAACTAATCGGCGATGAAAGCAGTGTATATGATGTTTCGGATGATACCTTTTCTATTCAGGGCGGGTTAACGCTCACTTATCCTAACGGCGGCGTGACCCTTTATGTCGGAGCTACGGATAGTTCGCGCAGGATTACATGGGATGTAGACGGAGATTTAACAGGGCAACAGGTTACGCTTACTTATACCGTAGGCGGCAGCGGGGATAAATCTATCGGTTCAACGGCCGCGATGGACGGGTTCTTTGACTGGGGCGCTTCGGCAGGTATTCCGGACGATATAGGAGACAATGTAATTGTCAAAGTCGCCCTTTCCAGCAAGCCAGACACCGTATTTGATGTTTCCGACAGTGCAAATAAAATAAGAGGAAGGATTGCAACTATCTCCAGTCCCACATCGGTCGATGAATGGTATGTAGATTCTGATATGTACAATATAGCATGGACTATGGAGAACGATGCCGTAAGTATGGGAAATTTGGAGATACGCTATTCGACAGGAGGCGCTTCATTCCCTGTTACCCAAGTCATTGAAACTAATGTGGGACCATTGGCTTCTCCCGTGTCCTGGCAGGTTCCTGATGTAGAAGGTATTATCACAAATAGTGCCCAAATAAAAATATTTGCAATTAATTATGCTTCCGACATACTCAAAATATCCGATGAATTCAAGATTAAAGGTAAAATTACTATTACTCGTCCTGCGCATGGCACGGATTATACATGGTATGTAGGGACAAATGAGAATATAGAATGGACTACTAAAGGTATTGTTGATATTGATAAAGTTAATGTATATTGGGATGAGGGTATAGAAACATATAGCAATCAGATTGCTGACGGCATAGCCAATGCAGAAGGATTCCTGTGGCAGAATATCCCCGCGGAAGCTATGGGAAACACCGTCCGGGTAAAGGTTGCCGGTTATGGCGATTACAGCGATGTATATGATACTTCTCCGCAAGGGACTAAATATATTACGGTAAAAGGGAGAATCGTAGTAGGTTCGCCCAACGGCGGAGAAGAATGGATTGCCGGGACACAGTATCCTATAACCTGGACGCCTTACGGAGATATCGGTAATGTGCACATAGAATACCACGACGGGACTGGCTGGCATGATATTACCGACCCCGAGACAGGCGTTCCCGCCACGAAGTTAAGCGAGCCGTGGATAATTCCTGCAGATGCTGCACCCGGAAGCGCTTATAAAATAAGAATTACGGCTTTAGCGCCGTATGGTGACATTAAGGATGAATCCAATAATCTGTTTACAGTCAGAGGTTCTCTTAATCTGACCTATCCTGACGGGGGCGCAGCGCAGGAGTTCAACGTAAATGACACGGAAGATATTCAATGGACCAAAACAGGCGCTATAGGAAATATAGAATTGAGGTATTCTATAACAGGCACAGAGCCGTATTTAGAAGCAAATCAGATTGCTACCAATGTTTCTCCTACTAACCAGCCGGAAGGCGAGAAATACGGCGCAGGCGTATATTATTATCCCTGGTCAATACCTGCGCCGGCTTTAAGCGATACGGTAAAGATAAAGATTTTCCTGATAAGCGACCCTACCGGCAACGTTCATGATGAATCCGTCAGCACCTTCAAAGTTAAAGGAAGCCTGCAGCTCACCGGCGAGGCTAACGGCGAAGGTTCCCCTGTTTGGAAGGTAGGAGAAAATAAGACAATAACCTGGAATGTAGTAGGAGCGTTGGGGAATATAGATATATATTATTCAAAAGACGGCGTTCAATTCCTTAATAGCATTGTTCTCGGAGTCCCGTGCGGTACGGGCGGTAACGGCTCGTATCTATGGGAGCCCATTCCTAATAATGTTATTGACAGTGCCAGAAACACAAACATAAAACTTAAGATTACTACGCCTGCCGGCGATGTGGAAAGTATCTCCGTTAACCCGCTCACTATTCAGGGGCAGATTATAGTAGCCCAGCCCGACCCTATATTATATGTTGATGACCCGGATAATCCCAACGATTATTACACTATTACCTGGACTACCAAGGGTATTGTTGGTCAGG
>JAQURI010000004.1 GCA_028715665.1 Candidatus Ratteibacteria bacterium | reverse complement strand
GACGTGTGCTCTTCCGATCTCCTTATGAGTATCTAAAATCAAACCTGGTCGGTAAAAGAGTTTTAAGCAAGAGAAAACCCACTTCCAGGGAGAATCTCGACATAAGTTTGGGATGGAATATTGCAAAAAACACCGCTCATCTCGATATAGGTCATACTGTAGTGATAAAAGAAGGTATGGTATTTGCCGTAGAATCAATTGAGGGAACGGACGAGACTATATTGAGGGGAGGGAAATTGGCGGGGAAAGGAGCTGTCGCCGTAAAAGTAGCAAGACCGAACCAGGATTCACGTTTTGACCATCCTCCCGTTATAGGTTTGAATACTTTGGATGTTTTGCGTAAAGCGGGCATTTCTGCCCTAGCTTTTGAGGCGGAAAAGACCATAGTTTTAAAAAAACAATCTCTTATAAAAGGATGCAATAATTACGGCATCGCATTGATAGGGCTTTAATCGGAACGCAGAAATCCCCGTCTTCTAAGACGGGGATGAATGCGTGACGATTACCCCGCAGAGTATCAGAAAAATATCGAACCCTCTGGAATTTTTTAAAAATTCCGAGGACTAAAGTCCCAGGAATTCTCTCCTTAGAGATTCAAAGAATCTCAAGGACTTAATCCCTGAAATCGCATTTGCGATTTCTAGGGGCGAATTCCTGGGGGGAAATTTTTCTGATGTCTTACGTTGCGGGGTTTATCAAATATTGCGGAAGTTTTATTATGGAAAAAATCCGAGTTGCTGTCATAGGTGTGGGTTATATGGGCGCAAGGCATGCTCGGGTTTTCTCCGAGTTCGAGAATGCTTCCCTTGTGGGCGTATGCGACCAGTCGAAAGAAAACAGGGAAAAAACGGCTTCGCTTTACAATACGACTGGCTACTCCAATTATCAGGAACTGATAGGAAAAGTTGATTGCGTAAGCATTGCTACTCCTACAAAGTTTCATTACTCAATAGCCAGAGATTTTTTAAAAAACGGCGTTCATGTCCTTGTGGAAAAAATAATTACTTCCGGGGAAAAAGAGGCGCTTGAACTTATCAAATTGGCGAAAAAAAACAAACTTATTCTCCAAGTGGGGCACGTGGAAAGATATAATCCCGCAGTTGTAAGACTTGAAGAACTTATTTCCGGCCCTCTTTTTATAGAGTGCCATAGAGTAGGCCCTTACCCCGGCAGGGGCACGGAAACGGATGTTGTTAAGGAAGTTATGATACACGATTTAGACGTGATCTTACGCATTGTAAATTCTACGGTAACATCAACAGATGTTGCCGGGACAGAAGTTCTGTCAGAAACTGCCGATATAGTCAGCGCCAGGATAAATTTTTCTTCCGGTTGCGTTGCCAATATTACTGCATCGAGGGTAAGCGAAAAGCCGTTGAGAAAAATCCGGGTATTCCAGCCGAAGTCTTATATTTCGCTTGACTATTTCAACCAAACAATAGATGTCTTTGAAAAGGGAGAAGGCAGCGCCATTAAAAAAACCCCTATCCCGATAGAAAAGAAAGAGCCGTTAAAAGAAGAATTGAGAGATTTTATCGAGTGCGTGAAGTATAATAGGAAGCCCAGAGTAAGCGGGGAAGACGGTTTGAAAGCCTTGCAATTGGCTGATAGGATATGTAAGAAATTAAAGCAAAAGGACAGTTGTGGTAAATAATTATTGGTTAACAAAAGTTAAAAGAGGTTAATAACAGTTAACAATAGTTACACAAACGGAGAACTACAAAAAACAACCTATGTTAACCCATTTTAACCATTATTAACCCATATTAACTTTTTTATTTGGAGAGGTGGCTGAGCGGCCGAAAGCGCGCGCTTGGAGAGCGTGTATACCGCAAGGTATCTAGGGTTCGAATCCCTACCTCTCCGCCCAGAACCAGAACGGAGTTAGGTTCTGGGCTGTCGTGAACCGAATTTATTCTGGTTTATGACGCCCCATCGAACTTCGTTAAACTTCGGCGGACGCAGTCCGCCCGGCAGAGCTTTTATGAAAAAACGCTTGTTTCTTAGATAGGATGGAGAAAATATGCGTAATGCAATAGAAAAATTTTTCAAACTCCAAGAGTTGAACACTAATATCCACACGGAAGTCATCGCTGGGATAACGACTTTTATGGCGATGGCATATATCATCTTTGTTAACCCCTCCATGATTTCGCAGACAGGCATGGACTTTCAGTCCGCCATGATGGCTACCTGCATTTCGGCAGCAATTGCCACAATTATGATGGGACTATATGCGAATTATCCTATCGCCCTTGCTCCGGGGATGGGAGAGAATGCCTTTTTCACTTATTATGTTTGCCTTACTTTAGGTATTTCTTGGCAGGTGGCTTTAGGCGCTGTTTTTATTGAAGGAATTCTTTTTATTATATTGACTTTGACTAACTTAAGACAGGCGATTATCGAAGCGATACCTGCCTGCATCAGATACGGTACAGCCTGCGGAATAGGATTACTCATTGCTTTTATAGGTCTTATTGATGCCGGGTTGATAGTTTCTCATCCTGCAACTTTAGTTACTTTAGGGGATGTAACAAGTCCGCCAACGATTTTGGCTGTATTAGGCTTGATAATCACCGGTATACTTTTAATTAAAAATATCAGAGGAGCGATACTGTGGGGTATACTTGTTACTGCAGCTGTAGGCATACCTTTTGGAATTGTCAAATATCAGGGTTTCATGTCGCTTCCGCCTTCTATGATGCCGACATTTTTACAGATGGATATTGGGGGCGCGCTAAATTGGGGGCTTTTATCGGTTATATTCATATTTTTGTTCATGGATATTTTTGATACGGTCGGAACTCTGGCTGGAGTGGGCGAATTAGGCGGATTTATGAAACAAGGTAAACTTCCCCGCGCAGGAAAAGCGATGTTATCCGATGCAGTCGGGACTTGTGTCGGAGCTGCCTGCGGAACACCGACTGTAACCAGTTATATTGAAAGTGCCGCGGGAATTTCAAGCGGCGGCCGTTCAGGTTTAGCAAGCGTTATTACGGGTCTTGCATTCTTAGCCGCGCTGTTTTTCTCACCTTTAGTGAAAATGATAGGCGGCGGTTATCAAGTTGTTGGAGGAGCGTTATTAAGGCCAATTACAGCACCCGCATTGATTATTGTCGGAAGTATGATGCTCCATTCCATTACAAAGATTGACTGGAAGGACTATAGTGATTCCATTCCAGCATTTTTAGTAATTATAGTTATGCCGCTTACATTCAGTATTGCTACGGGTATTGCGGTTGGCTTTATCAGCTATTCCGCCCTGAAATTATTTACCGGTCAAGGTAAAAAAGTTTCTTGGTTGGTGTATCTGTTATCAGCATTATTCATTTTCAGGTTCTTATATCTAAAATCGCTGTAATATGAATCAAAACATGCAGTCTCAAAATACCGGGTTTTACGGATTGGGTATCTCGCCTGTTTTTCTGAAAGCGCTGGAAAAATTAAAATTTAAAGAACCGACTCCGATTCAACGGCAAGCCATGCCGATTGCGATACAGGGCAAGGATGTGGTGGGCATTGCGCAGACAGGCACCGGTAAAACAATTGCTTTCGGAATTCCTATGCTCCAGCGATTACTTCAAACGAAAGGTATGGGCTTGGTTGTAGTCCCCACACGCGAACTCGCTATTCAAGTTGACGAAGCTTTACATCAGGTTGGCGCGGATATGCGATTAAAAACGGCCGTTCTGATAGGCGGGACGCAAATACGCCCTCAGATACAAGCGCTTAACCGAAATCCGCATATTATCATAGCAACGCCGGGCCGTCTCAACGACCATTTACAGCAAAGAACAGCACGGCTTTCGAATGTCCATATTGTCGTGCTTGATGAAGCCGACCGCATGTTAGATATGGGATTCGAGCCGCAAATCAGAAGAATTTTCAATGTGCTTCCGCATAGCCGGCAAACCATGCTTTTTTCCGCGACAATACCTCACGCGATTATGGCTATGGCTACGAAATACATGAAACTTCCGATTAGGATAGAGGTCGCACCAACTGGGACAACAGTCGAACAAGTAACGCAGGAAATTTTTATTGTCTCAAAAGATGTGAAATCACGTCTGGCGGAAAAACTTCTTAAGCAATATCACGGCCCAACGCTTATTTTTACCAGGACAAAACACGGAGCAAGCAAACTTACCAAAGTGCTTTGTCATATAGGCCATAGAGCAGCGGAGATTCATTCCAACCGTTCTCTTAATCAGCGCCGTGAAGCGCTTCAAGGATTCAAATCCGGGAAATATCGCATATTGGTTGCCACGGATGTTGCATCAAGAGGCATTGACGTAATCGGAATTGAACTGGTAATAAACTATGACCTTCCGGATAATAGCGAAGATTATGTGCATCGTATCGGACGGACAGCCCGCGCCGGAGCCAGCGGACACGCGATTTCGTTTGTTACTTCCGACCAGCGTCGTGATGTTCAGCGCATTGAGCGGCTGATAAGAAAAAGCCTTCCGATTTCACCGCTTCCGGCGGGCCTGCCCCCTGCCAGCGCTCCACAATTTTTTTATGGGAAACAACAAGGTTCGCCACATTCGCATAACCGTTCGCGCTCAGGCCGTTATCATCCGGGCAGTTCGCATTCCAGCCGCTTCTCCCGTAACCGCCGCCATTCAACAGGTAATAGGCCAAAACGATTTAGAGGTTAAAGTTATGAGTATTTCCAATTACATTATTTATTTTGTTACCGGCGGGTTGGTTACCGTCGTCATTGTGGCGCTTGAAAGTAGCGGCCATAAAACGCTCTCAGGTTTAGCTACGCTTATTCCCGTGTTTACTTTAGTTGCGTATTTCTTCATCGGCAAGATAAGCGGCGGAAGTGCAGTAAGCCAGCATGCAAAGTTTGTCCTTGCCGGCACGCTTATATCCTGGGTGCCGTATATGCTTACGGTTGCTTATTTTGCGCCGCGCCTGGGCCCATACAAAGCAATTCTAATCGGCCTGGCAATTTTCTTCGTATTGGCAATATCATTTACGCTTCTGTCAAACCGTTTCGGATTTTTCAAGTAGGTAAATTTGCTAAATAATAAAATGAAACTAAAAGATTTAGGTTATAGCCCATTTTTTGAAAATAGCCGCAGAACATCGTGTTTAGGCGGCCTTTCTGTTGCGCGCGTTATTGCCGAACACAAAGAGGCATATAGAGTAAAAAATGTTACCGACGAATATTTGGCAAAAATAACCGGGAAGCAAATGTTTAATGCATCATCAAGAGAAGATTATCCCGCTGTCGGAGATTGGGTAAGTATCAGCGAACTTGACCCTGAAAGGGCCGTAATTCGCGGTGTGTTGCCGAGAAAAACAATATTAAAGAAAAAATATAGCGATAAAAACGCAACTCAAGTTATTGCCGCAAATATTGATGTGGCTTTTGCCGTAGAATCGGTCGGCAGAGATTATAACCTAAACCGGTTGGAACGATATTTCGCCATAGCAAAAGACGGAAATATAAAACCGGCCATAGTATTAAATAAAATTGACTTGGCGCCCCAAGCAGAATTAGATTCCAAAATATCCCAAATAAATAACAGATTTAAGGATATTGATGTTATCCCTACCAGTACCGTGACCGATAAAGGATTAGATGAATTAGCGGCGTATATTAAAAAAGGCAAAACATATTGCTTCCTCGGTTCGTCGGGAGTCGGGAAATCTTCTTTAATAAACAAACTTCTCGGAGAAGATGCCATCAAAACCAGCGCAGTAAGCGAACATACCGGCAGGGGGAAACATACGACTTCCGGCAGGCAGATGTATTTTCTTAAAGACGGCGGCATTGTAATAGATAATCCCGGGATGAGAGAAATAGGTATGGCAGACTCAAGCGCCGGGGTAAAAAATGTGTTTGATGAAATATCAGCTTTGGCGGGAAAATGTAAATTCAGCGATTGCACTCATACGCACGAACCGGGATGCGTGGTCTTGGATGCTGTAAAGCATGAAAAGTTAGATAAGGATAAACATTCAAATTATCTTAAATTGAAAAAAGAAGCCGAGTATTACCAGATGACGGATTTGGAAAAAAGAAGAAAAGACCGCAAATTCGGACAATTTGTAAGGAAGCTCTCCCGTGCTAAAGCACGGGATTTCCCTATTCGATAAATCCCGCAACGTAAGACATCGGAAAAATTTCTTTCCCGCTTACTTGCGAAGCGGGCAGAGATATTTTTCCGATACTCTGCGGGATAATCGGAACATAGTTCCGATTAAAAAATATTAGAACAGCAGAAGAAATATAAATACTAATGGGCTTGCCCCGTTAGAGATTTAAAAAACTGCTAAATATTCATTAAATGTATAAGCAATTATCACGCCCTTTAATACTTACACGCAACTTATTAAATCTCTAACGGGGCTTGCCACTCATCTCTTTCCATGCTATTCTGTATAATTAAATTTTATAGTCGAGATAAAAATGCTATCGATAGAAAATTTACATATTGAAGTGTCCGGGAAGAAGATACTTAACGGCGTAAACCTCAATATAAGAAAAGGCGAGATGTCCGTTATGTTCGGGCAGAACGGCTCGGGCAAGACATCGCTTGTTATGGCTATAATGGGCTTTCCCGAATATAGAATAACCGAAGGCAAGATTATTTTAAATGGTAAAGTTATAAACGATTTATCGATAGACGAACGCGCACGGTTAGGAATAGGCATTCTGTTCCAGAGGCCTCCGACGGTGAGAGGCGTAAAGATGAGACAAATGGTTGAGCTTGCAAGCAAAACATCTCAGAGGAAGTTTGATATGGGAAAAATGGCGGAAAAGTTGAACATGAAAGAGTTCTTAGATAGAGACCTGAACTTAGGTTTCTCCGGCGGGGAAATGAAGCGCTCCGAGCTTTTGCAGCTTGCGGCTCAATCGCCTGAACTTTTACTTTTAGATGAGCCCGAATCGGGCGTAGATTTGGAAAATATAGCATTGATAGGAGATGTCATAAATAAGTTATTGAGCAAAGAGAAATCGGCCCTGATTATTACTCATACGGGGCATATACTTGATTATGTGAATGCTGGAAAGGGCTGTGTTCTGGAAAACAAAAAAATTCAGTGCGTGGGAAGTCCACACGATATCTTAATGAGGATACGCAAGTACGGTTATAAAGGATGTCTAAGCTGCCATAGAAAAGAACCTGAAAAAGTTAGAGAGGAAAGCAATAAGAAAAATGTCAAATAAGAAACTCGGAATTAATGATTTTGTTCGTGATACGGAGGAGCATCCGTACGAGAAAGACCTTTCGAAAATATCTCCCGTTGACAAGAAAAGCATGATTGAAACGGGAGTGGATGTTTCTGAGAAAGGGCGTGCTGGGACGTTCATCCAATTAGACCATAGTGTTGTTCATGCCGCGAGTTTACAGAAAGGTCTTGAGGTTATGAACATCAGCGATGCTTTAAAGAAATATGATTGGCTTAAGGATTATTGGTGGAAAGCAGTTGCAAAAGACAGCGACGAATTTACGGTTTTAGCAGACAAAGAATCGCGCAACGGTTATTTCATAAGAGCTCTGCCGGGCATTAAGGCATCATATCCCATACAATCATGCCTCTTTCTTAAGAAACAAGACTTGCTTCAGAATGTGCATAATCTTATTATTGCCGAAGAAGGTTCTGAGCTGAATATTATAACCGGATGCACTACCGCTTCTTACGTTAAAAAAGGCGCGCATATCGGCATTTCCGAATTTTTTATAAAGAAAAATGCGACTGTTAAATTTACGATGATTCACAATTGGGCTGAAGAAGTTATGGTGCGCCCGAGGTCAAAAGCAATTGTTGAAGAAGGCGGCACATTTTTATCAAATTATGTTTGTCTTAAACCAGTCCATTCTCTTCAAATGTATCCTACCGCCGTTTTGGTCGGCGAGGGTGCGGTTGCCCGTTTTAATTCGATACTATATGCACATTCCGGCTCACATATAGATGTCGGCTCGCGCGTAATTTTAAGCAAGCCCAATACTAAAGCCGAAATAATTGCGCGCGCAGTAACGAGCGGCGGAACGATTGTATCGAGAGGTCACCTAAAGGGAGAAGCTCCCTTTATAAAAGCGCATCTGGAATGTAGGGGCCTGATTCTTTCTTCCGACAGAGTTATACTTGCTATCCCGGAATTAGAGGGTAAGGGCAAAGATTTGGAAATGTCGCACGAGGCGGCAGTCGGCAAAATTGCCAAGGAAGAGATTGAATACCTTATGACGAGGGGATTAAGCTCCGAAGAAGCTCAAGCCGTTATAGTCAGGGGCTTTATGGACACGACTATTTTGGGGCTGCCTCAGGAACTACAAAAAAATATCGATGATTTGGTCAAGTCCTGCCAGGAAGAAGCGATGTAGATTTTGTTTTTATTTGCTGGTTTATTTATAATATCCTCTACCAGAAATGAAAATTCCCGTAAATTGGCTTAAAGAATTCATAGATATTGATTTATCTTTGGAAAAACTTGCCGAAAAATTATTACGTTTAGGCATCGAAGTAGAGCGAATCGAGAAATCCGCGACGCTTCAAGGCATAAGGGTCGGCAAAGTACTTTCCGTAAAAAAACATCCTTCTGCCGATAAATTGACGGTTTGTATGGTCGATGTAGGCGATGGGTCTCCCAAACAAATTATCTGCGGCGCTTCTAATGTGAAAGAGGCAGTAAAAGTCCCTGTAATTTTGCCGGGGAACGTTCTTCCAAACGGATTAAAAATAGAAAAACGTTCGCTTAGAGGTATAGAGTCCGAAGGAATGATATGTTCCAAAGAGGAATTGGAATTGGAAGATGATTCCGACGGAATCTGGATTTTACCCGAAAAATGCAAAGTGGGCGAAGAATTGTCGGACGAAATACAAGTCGACGACGCCGTAATCGACATAAAAATCACACCCAATAGAGGCGATTGCTTGTCTATTATGGGGATTGCCAGGGAACTTGCTGCGGTAGATTATAAAAAATTTAAAATTCCTAAAGTTGAAATTAAAGAAACAAACGGAAGAATCAAAGACAAGATAGACATCAAGGTGGAAAATCTTGATTTATGTCCCAGATATACGGCAAGAATGCTGGAAGGTGTGCAAATCAAAAGTTCTCCGTACTGGATGAGGCGTCGGCTTATTCTTGCGGGGGTACGTCCGATAAATAATATAGTGGACATAACAAATTATGTAATGCTTGAGACTGGACAACCTTTACATGCATTTGATTATGACAAGATAGAGGACAAGAAGATAATAGTCAGGCGGGCAAAATTAAACGAAAAAATTTTATGTTTGGATGGAATCAAGCGGGCTTTATCGGCGGCCGCTCTTGTCATAGCTGACAACAAAAAACCCGTTGCTCTTGCCGGAATAATGGGCGGAGAAGAAACGGGAGTAGATAAAAACACAAAAAGTATCATTGTAGAGAGCGCAAATTTTTCCCCGACGCTTATAAGAAAAACATCGAGGGCCTTGAATATTTCCAGCGAAAGTTCTTATCGTTTTGAAAGAGGAGTTGATATTGAAGGAACCCTATTAGCGGCAGACCGCGCCTGTTATCTTATGCAGGAGTGGGCAGGCGGTAAAGCTGTCTCCGGAACAGCGGACATAAAGGCAAAAATCGCAAAAAAGAACATCCTCTTAAATCCCGCAGAAATAAAAAGAATACTTGGCATAGAAATCGGTTCTTATGAAAAAATACTCAAAAGTTTGGGATTTGAAATAGAAAAGGGTAAAGGATGTTTAAAAGTCCGAGTGCCGAGCTGGAGAAACGATATTAGACAAGAAATAGACTTGATAGAAGAGATAGCACGGGTGAATAATTATGACTTAATCCCCTTGACTCTTCCTTTTGGAAAAATCCCGGCCCTTAAAGAAGATAATAGGACGAGGATCATAAATAAATGCCGCAGTATTTTAACCCGTCTTTCTTTGACAGAAACTGTAAACTATTCTTTCGTAAGCACGGATTTGTTAAGGAAGTCTTTGGTAGCGGTTACGGCTGAAACCATTAAAATAGAAAATGCGATTTCTGAGGAGTTCGAAGTTCTAAGGGCTTCGCTGCTCCCTTCGCTTCTTCAGGTGGCGCAGGAAAATATTTCAAAAGGCGATAAGAATTTAAAAATTTTCGAACTCCGCAGTATCTATAAATACAGAAAAAACAATCTGCCGGAAGAAAATATCCATTTAGGTATTTTGCTGGGTGGGGATTGGCAGCAGCCGAGCTGGATTGATAAAGGAGTAAAATCATCTTTTTATGTCTTGAAAGGCATAATTGAGACTCTTTTTGACGAGTTAGGCGTTAAATTAGGCTATAAAGAAGAAAAACATCCTTTTTTAAACGATGGATTTTCTTTTTCGCTTTTAAAGGGTGACGTTAAGATAGGAATGCTAGGAGAAGTTAATTCCAGCGTAATGGACAATTTCTCGCTTAAAGAGAAAACTTTCCTTGCGGAAATCGACATTGAATCAATTCTGCCGTCTGTGCAATCAAAGAAAAAAATTCAGCCTTTGCAAAAATATCCGCCTGTTGTCAGGGATGTTTCTTTTTTAGTCCCTAATTATATCTCTTCGCAGCAGGTTGAAAAAATGATGTCGGAAGAGGCAAAACACATTCTTGAAAGCGTAAAACTATTCGATTACTATAAAGGCAAGCAAGTCCCGGAAGGGTTCAGGAGCATTTCTTATTCTTTATTTTTCCGTTCTCCCAATAAGACATTAACCGACGGAGAAGTTAACGAGTTACAGGATAAAATCGTTAGAAAATTGGAAAAAGAATTGGGATTGAAATTAAGAAGTTGAAGTAATAAACTTAAATTTAAGTCCAAGATTGAAATTTTGAGTATGTCAGAAAAAAAATGGGCGGAATTTACGGAAAAAATAGAGCGTCTTATTGACGAGTGCAGGAAAGTAAAAAAAGAAAAAGGCCTTCTTGAGGCTGAGCTCGAAGAATTCAAAAAACGGACCGCGAAATTGGCAAGAGGAAGCAAAGAAGACATTTTTCTCAAAGATAGGATAAAAGTTTTGGAAGAAGAAAGGGCCGCTGTGCGGGAAAAAATAAACAAACTTCTTAAAATTTTAAAGGGATATTGATTATGGATAGGGAATTATTAGAGGTTCTTGCGTGTCCCAAATGCAAGAAAAGTATCGAATGGAAAGATGAAAAGCTTATATGCGGGAATTGTAAGAAGTATTATCCCATAAGGGACGGTATTCCCGTAATGCTTATAGAAGAAGCGAAGGACTACAAAGAACAAAGTTAACAACGGTTAAAATGGGGTAATAACAGTTAACAAAGGTTACAAAAACCAGAAAACAACCTTTTATTAACCTATGTTAACCAATATTAACTTATATTAACCCTATTAAACATGAAACTTTCAATTATAATGCCTGTTTATAATGAGAAAAACACCGTTTCTCAAACTATAGATGAGGTGTTTAATGTAAATTTGGGCGATATAGAGAAAGAACTAATCGTTGTTGATGACGGCTCTGACGACGGGACGCAGGAAGTTTTGGATGGTCTCAAGAGTAAAAAAGAACTGAAGCTATTACGCCATGACTCCAACCGCGGGAAGGGCGCGGCTATCAGGACTGCTTTAGCTCATGTGACGGGAGAGCTTGTTGTAATTCAGGACGCGGATTTGGAATATGATCCCAGAGAATATCCTTCTCTTTTAAAACCTATTCTTGAAGACAGGGCGGACGTGGTTTATGGAACGCGGTTTTTCGGAGCCCATAAGGTACTTTTATTTTGGCATTTTATGGGCAATTTAATGCTGAATTTCGTAGCTAATTTCCTTTATAACGTCAATCTTTCGGATTTTGAGACCTGTTTTAAATTATTCAAGTCAGAAATATTGAAATCCTTTGAATTGAAATCCCGCGGATTTGAATTTGAAACGGAAGTGACAGCTAAAACCTTTAAAAAACGATATCGTCTCTGGGAAGTGCCTATAAGTTATGCTGGCCGAGGATACGAAGAAGGCAAAAAAATAAGACCCAAAGACGGTATTATTGCTCTGTTTTGTCTTTTTAAACATAGATTTTTCGATTAAAAACTAATTTCTGTTACTCTTCTTTCAGCCAAGCGATTGCTTTGTCGTAATCTTTGAAAAGGTAATTATTATAATTTTGATTTACCAGAGCCGTTTCAAGAAAAGTATGTGTTTTGTCTTCGGGGTCTATGACTAAAGCAACTTTGTCCAAACGCTGCCTTCCGTATTTATTAATATCTTGAGCAAACTGATAAGTTTCAAATACGCTCCACGTATTTCTAATGCCGCGTATATCAATAAGATATCTATTTATCTTATATTTTTCGGCAAGTCCAACGGCCTCTTTTGTAAAGGTTAAAGCCATTTGCGTGGTGAGATGTTTTTTAACGCGGATCAATACGATAGATTTATCCTCCGACAAAGATATTTCATAATCCATAACATTGATATTTTACCCGAAAAATTTAAATTGGGCAAAATTTTATTTTGAATTTGCCGTGTACCTGATGTATTTGTTCCTGCCGGACTTTTTAGCTTGATACATAGCAATGTCCGCGTTTTTGATTAATGTTTCGGCGTCTTCGCCGTGGGTGGGATAAATGCTTATTCCGATACTGGTGGTAATATTTAGTTCTTTGCCGCTTATCAAAAAAGGTTTTTTAATCGCTTTCAAAATCTTTTTTGCTATTTTGGTAACGTCTCTGATATGGGGCGTTTCGGGCAGTAGCAGAATGAATTCGTCTCCGCTCATGCGGGCAACGGTATCGCTCGAGCGCACAATTTCCGACAAGCGTTTGCCTACACTCTGCAGCAATTGGTCTCCGAAACTGTGCCCCAGACTGTCGTTGACATTCTTGAATCTATCAAGGTCCATCAGCATAACCGATACCTTTTGTTTGTTTCTTTGTGCCCGGTTTAATTCTAATGCAAGACGATTGTTGAAAAGAGTCCTATTCGGTAGATTTGTCAGAATGTCATGATAAGCCAAATGCCTTATGGTCTCTTCTGTTTTCTTACGGTCCGTAACATCTCTGATTATGGTAAGGACTCTAACTATTTTGTTGTTTTCTTCGATCGGTATTTTTCGAACTTCAGTAACCCATTCTTTTCCCCCAAAGTTTACGTGTTCTTCCGTCGTGAGTATTTCTCCTGACTCAAATACCTGCCTGTATTCGTTGCGGACTTTATCGGAAAAGAACGGAATAACGTCAAATAAAATTTTACCCGAAACTTCAGCTTTCAGCCCCATATCTTGCAACCATCTTTGCAGTGATTTATTGCATAAAATAATCCTTAAATCGGCATCAACAACATAAATTGCGTCTCTCATGGAATTGATTGTTGTTTTATATTGTAGTTCCGACTCTCGCAGCGCATCTTCCATCTTTTTGCTTTCAGTCACGTCGACCATAGTTGTCTTAATCCCGATAATTTCCCCGTTATTATCGCGCTCCAGCACATCATCGATGGATACATAAAGATTTGAACCGTCATTTCCGACATATATTCTGCGCTCTGCTTTAGCGAGGTGTTTGCCGGTTAATTTTTCATGAAATCTTTTTTTGGCTTCTTCGCGCTGCTCGGGCAATATGAAATCAAAAATAGATTTCCCCAGCATGTCTTTTGGTTTGTATCCGAGCATATTCGCTTCGGTTTTATTTACGCTTGTAATTATGCCTTTTGTGTCCAGCGTATGGTAAGCCACTGGCGCTTCGTCCCAAAGGTTTTTGTAGCGCTTTTCGCTTTCCCTGAGTTCTTGCTCTGTTTTTTCTCTTCGTGATATATCTTCGGCAAGTTTTTCGTTAATAGTTTTTAGTTCCTCTGTGCGCTGCCTGACTAAGTCTTCGAGATACTTGCGATATCTGTCCAATTCCTTTTCCATCTGTTTGCGTTCGGTTATGTCGACATTGACTTCCGCAACAAGCCATTCTCCGTTTTTGTCCTGAAAAGGAATAGTAGTAACCTGAACGGGGCGGTTATTCTCTTTTACGAGGACTTCTTCGGTAACGACCGTTTCTTTTGTCGCAAACGCTTTCACTATGCCGCAATGGGGACATGCTTCCTTGCGGTCCATAAAATACTCGTAGCATTTTTTACCTTTCGGGTCTCCGTAAACTTTCTGCCACTCGGGGTCTATATATCTGATATTGAACTTGGAATCTATAATGTCAAGCCCTGTTTTCGTATGGCCGAGCACAAATTCTATTTGCCTTTTTGTTTCCTGTAATTCTTCTTCTACTTTTTTGCGTTTTGTAATGTCGCGGACTATTCCTCTTATCCCCAAAATTTGGTTATTCTCTTTAATAACTCCTGCATAGCATTCAAATAAATGGGTCTGTCCTTTTTTATCCAGAAATGTAAGTTCTGTGGTAAGTTCTCCCGTTTTTAACAACTCGTTAAATGCTGCGTCCGTTTTATTTTTATCTCGTGAAAAAACAAAATCTCCGACATCCCTGTTTACCAGTTCGTCTTGCGTATAACCTAAAATTTCTGTTATTAGGGGACTTATGAATTTAATATAACCGTCAGCATCAAGCATAAACATAATATCTTTTCCTTTTTGAACGAGGTTCTGGCATTGTTTTTCCATAAGTTCGCATTCAGCGCCGGATTCTTGGAGTTTGGAAATCCGGTCACGCAAAAGCTCGATTTCTTTTATTAATTCTTCTTTTGTTTTGTTCTCGATATCCATTTCAGAATTTAAGATATATAGAATTTTCGGAATATGTAACCGGCAGGATCAGTGTAAGGATGCATATGTCTCCTCTTTGAGAGTGGGAAAGCATACCAAAGGTAATAAAAAGTGTCAAATGACTATTTTAATATGGTAAAATGGAAGTCAAACAATGGATTTCTTACAGATAAAGAATAAAGTACTCGAATCGGTTAACTGTGCCTTGGATAAGGTGGGGGAAACGGATGTTTTTGTTGACGCAATCATTTCCGCCAACAAGGTTTTTGTGGTTGGTTCAGGCAGAAGTAAGCTAATTATAGAATCTTTTGCCCAGCGTTTAAAACATCTCGGATTGGATGTCAATATAGTAGGGGAAATTCTGCAGCCGCCCGCTTCCAAAGCGGATTTGCTTATTGTCGCTTCGGGTTCCGGGGAAAGCGTTTTTCCTGTAAGCATAGCCCAAAAAGCAAAAAAAATAGGAATGAAAATAGTTTTGATAACTGCGGAGCGAAATTCCTCTATCGGTAAAATTTCCGACTTGATAATTTGTATCCCCGCATCTTCGAAAGCCGCTTATCCGAAGAAAATAACCGGCTTTCAGCCGCTGGGCAGCCTTTTCGAGCAATGCCTTTTGATATTCTGCGATATTGCGGCGATTATTATTCAAAAAACCAAAAATATTCCGTCGGAAACTCTTTTTGAGAACCACGCGAATTTAGAATGAAATACTGATAACTATGAAAAAAATTATAGGGCTGGATTTGGGCGGGACATTCATAAAAATAGGCGTTGTTACGGAAAAAGGCAAAATCTTAAACAAGAAAGAGATATCTACTCCCAAAGGCCGGGGCAGGCAGGGAATTCTTGAAGTAATGGCTCAAAGTATCGATTACTTTGTTAAAGATTCTCCCAGAAAACAATTACTTGGCATAGGAATAGGTACTCCCGGGTTGGTAGCTGAAACCGGCAAGGTCTTTTTGGCGCCTAACTTACCTGATTGGAATAACCTTAACCTTAAGAAAATTTTTGAACAAAAGTTTTCTATGCCCGTAAAGGTTGAAAATGATGCGAAAGCTATCACATGGGGCGAATACAAGTTTGGAGCCGGGAAGGGTTACGATAATGTTATTTGTATTACTCTTGGTACAGGTGTGGGCGGAGGCGTTATACTGGACGGCAAACTCCTTAAAGGGGAAAAATATTCGGCGGTAGAGTTGGGGCACATTCCTATCTGTTACGCCGGTCCAAAATGCAATTGCGGAAATACCGGCTGTATAGAACGATACGTAGGCGCCAAATATATAACGGAAATGGCTAAAAAAAAATTAAAAGGAAGAAAGTCATTGATAAGAGAAATCATCGGTGGAAATTTAGCTAAAATTACGCCTAAAACGATTTCGGAGGCTTATCATAGAGGCGATAAATTGGCGGAGGAAATTTGGCTTGAAGTGGGAAATTATCTCGGGGTTTTTTTTAGCGGTCTTGTGAATTTGTTGAATCCTCAAGTTATTATCATCGGTGGCGGCATTGCGCAGGCCGGTGATATTATTTTTTCCACGATAAAAAAGACAATAAACGAAAGAAGTTTTCCGCTTCTTGCAAAAGATGTAAAAGTCGTACCCGCCAAATTAGGGAAAGACGCAGGGATTATCTCCTGCGCCTCACTGTTTTTGCCTTGAAATTTCTTCCAATATTTTAGTTGCCAAAGAAACAGAAAACCCTCTTCTTGCTAAATAGTCATAAGTCTGCGCTTTTCTCTTGTTTATTTCTATGTTTTTTTTCCTTTGCCAGATTTTTTCTGCTAAAGTTTGGGCGAGGAGCTCTTCTTTTTGTTCGGGCATCTGTTCGCGCAACAACCCGTCTATGATACCTTCTTCTATCCCTTTTTTCAGCAGTTCGTAACGTAAAAGTTTTTTGCCTTTTGGATTATGGATTAAGCGGCTTTCGATAAATTCCTTGGCAAATTTATAATCGTTAAGATAATCAATTCTTTTTAAATCTTCTATGACCGAATTTATTACGCTTTGCGAAAATCCTTTGTCTTTTAATTTGTCGGAGATTTCCTTGCATGACCTAATGCGATAAGAAAGTAATTTAAAAGCGGATGATTTGGCTTTTTCGATTTCTTCCTGCATTTAATCGTTTGATTAAAGTTCGTATTCCTGCAGATATTCGGGAACTATAATCTGTGTGTCCGCCGCGGTATTATTTTTGGCGGAACTATGTATTTTATTTTTCAAAACGGCAGCGAAATCATTTGCCACTTCTTCTTCGCCGTGAACGAGGAAAATTTTTTCCGGTTTTTCCTTGAAACTCCCGACCCATTTCAAAAGTTCGTCCCTGTCCGCATGCGCAGAAAATCCGTTTATTTTTTCGATCCGCGCTTTTACGGGATAAGTGCTTCCCAAAATTCGCACTTCCTCCGGCCTTTCAAGAATTTCTCTGCCTAATGTCCCTTTTGCCTGATAGCCCACGAACAGTATCGTGCTTTCCGGTCTGGTAATATTCTGCACGAGATGATGTTTTATTCTGCCCCCGACGCACATCCCAGATCCGGCCATAATAATACAGGGCTCTTTTATATAGTTTATTGCTTTAGATTCCGAATTTGTCCTGGTAGTTTTAAGTAGAGGGAAATCGAACGGAGATTTTCCTTGTCTGATGAGTTTCTGCGTTTCATCGTCGAAATATTCGGGATAATTTTTGAAAACTTCCGTGACATTTATGGCCATGGGACTGTCGACGAAAACCGTGATGGGCGGGATTTTATTTTCCCTTAAGAAAGCGCTTAAATAGAAGAGAAGTTCCTGCGCCCTTTCAATGGCGAATGTAGGGATTACGACATTTCCTCCCTTTTTTTGCGTTTCTATTATAATGCGCCTAAGTTTTTCCGTCGCGGGCTCTTTTTCTTCGTGAAGTTTATTGCCGTAAGTGCTCTCCATAAAAACATAATTTGCATGCTGGAAAAAAGTCGGATCGCGGAGGATAGGTTTATTGCATCTGCCTATATCGCCTGAAAAAATGGCCGCCCGTTGTATTCTATTTTGATTGAATGTCGCCTCAATCATTGCCGAACCAAGGACGTGTCCGGCGTCATGATAAGTGACTTCTATATCGGAACTAACTCGGGTTTTTTTATTATATTCTATCATTTCAAACAGAGGGAAAACTTTTTCTGCGTCTTCACTTGTATAAAGCGGGACTTCAGGGTAAGGGCCTTTTCTTCCTTCGCGCTCATGTCTTTTCTTTTTGCGCTGTGCGTCTTCTTCCTGTAGCTTTGCTGCGTCCAAAAGAGCGATTTTCGCAATTTCGGCTGTTGGAGGAGTACAGAAAATTTTGCCGCTGAACCCGTCTTTTACCAATTTCGGCAGATAACCGCAATGGTCTAAATGCGCATGGGTAAGCAGAACGCTATCCACGCTTGAAACGTCCACAGGGAGTTTCTCCCAATCGCGTATGCGCAAGTCCCTTTCCTGATATAAACCGGAGTCTATCAGGATTTTTGAATGGCTGTTTTCGAGCAGAAATCGGGAACCCGTAACATTGCCTACTGCACCGAGGAATTTGACTTTCATATTGTTTATATCGCCTATTATATTAAAAATTAGAATACAAGAAAAATTTTAAGTTGAAAACCGCAAAAAACGGAATAAAGCAGTCATAGGCCCTTATTAATATTTAATTAGTTTCTTGACCAGAAACCAATCTTGCCCTTTTCCTCTGGCACCCCTGTCCCAATAGAGTTCATAGATATTGCAGTCGTCAAGCATGACTTTATATCTTACGCGGTGTTTTCTCGCCCACCACGGGCTTGTCAGGGTGTGCTCTTCCCATCTATCGATTATTTCTTTTACTTCGTGCGATTTCTTCCCCCATGTCAAAGTTACGGGACGTTTCCATCCCACCTCCTGGATAAATTCCACCTTTATTTTTTTGCCGATAAATTCTTCCATTAGATTCTGGGAATGATACTTTGTAGTTTACGGATTCTTTCGGGTGTAGGTTCTTTTTTGCCCTTCATCGGATATCTCCTTCCGAGTTTTTTCCATTTCCATTCACCCATAGAGTGGAAGGGAAGAAGTTCAATCTTTCGGACAGACTTGCAATTCTTTACAAGAGAAACGAGTTTTTCAATATCTTTTCTCGTATCGTTTATTCCGGGAATGATCACCTGTCTTATCCAGAGTTTTTTCTTTTGGCTGCAGCAATAATTTAAAAATTTAAGCACATTTGAAAGAGATTTTTCGGTAAGCTTTTTGTGTTTCGCGTCTGTTGCCTGCTTTATGTCAAGAATAATAAGGTCTGTATATTCCAAACATTCTTTCACGCTAGGCGATAAATAATGTCCGCATGTATCTACCGCAGTTTTGATTTTTCTTTTCTTTAATTCTTTTAATAAATTCAAGAGAAATTCAGCTTGCATGAAAGGCTCTCCGCCGGAAATAGTAACTCCTCCCTTAGCTCCGAAATAAGGTCTATAGTTTTCTATTTTTTTAAAGAGTGTTTTTATGTCTGTTGATGTCCCGTCTTTCATGTGCCAGGTATCAGGATTTTGGCAGTATTTGCAGCGCATTGGGCATCCCTGAAAGAAAATAACAACTCTCAATCCGGGGCCATCTAATGCTCCGAGTGTTTCGATGGAATGAATATAACCTTTCATATAATATAAATATACGATTACACTGATTAAAGATTTATTTGTATCTAATTTTCTAATCTGTGTAATCCGTATTCAATAATCAGTGTAATCATTATTAAATTTTACTGTGGAAAGTTCTTGAAATTACTTCTTTTTGTTGTTCCCTGTTAAGTTTGTGGAAATTGACCGCATAACCGGAGACCCTTATTGTTAGGTTAGGATATTTATCGGGATTTTTCATTGCATCAATAAGATGTTCCCTGTTAAGCACATTCACGTTAAGATGATGTCCCTGTTTTAGGAAATAACCGTCAAGCATCGTAACTATATTGTCGACCTGTTCCGCTTCGCTTTTACCTATAACGCTGGGAAGAATACTGAAAGTATTCGATATTCCGTCCCTGCAGCAACGATATGGTATTTTTGAAACGGAATTAAGTGAAGCAAGCGCTCCACTTAAGTCCCTTTTGTGCATAGGGTTGGCGCCTGGCGCAAACGGTTCCCCCTTTTGTCTGCCGTCGGGCGTTGCGCCTGTTTTCTTGCCGTAAACCACATTCGAGGTTATTGTCAAAATTGAAAGAGTATGTTTTGAATTCCTGTATGAGCGGGTTTTTTTTAGTTCATTATAAAAATCCGTAACTATTTTTGTTGCGAGTGAATCAACTCTATCATCGTCATTGCCGTATTTCGGAAAATCTCCTTTTACTTTGAAGTCGACGATGAGCCCGTTTTTGCAGTATATGGGTTTAACGTCGGCGTATTTGATTGCGCTTATAGAGTCCGCGATGACGGATAGTCCGGCAATTCCGAAAGCCATAAATCTTTCAACCTTTGTGTCGTGGAGCGCCATTTCCAATTTTTCGTAAGCATATTTATCGTGCATAAAATGTATTACGTTCATGGTGTTCACGTATAAGTTGCAAAGCCATTTCTGGTAAAAGTTATACCTGCGCATCACTTCCTTATAATTGAGTTTTTTGGTTTTATAAATATTTATTTGCGGCCCGATTTGTTCGCCCGTCAATTCGTCTCTTCCGCCGTTAAGAGCCATAAGCAGGACTTTCGGAAGGTTGCACCGCGCTCCGAAATACTGCATCTGCTTTCCTAATTTCATAGCCGAGACGCAGCATGCAATCCCGTAATCATCGCCGTAGAGCGGCCTCATTATGTCGTCATTCTCGTATTGAAGCGAATTCGTATCGATTGAAGCTTTCGCACAGAAACGTTTGAAGTTCTCAGGCAGTTTCTTTGACCATAAAACGGTCAAATTCGGTTCGGGCGATGAACCGAGATTATAAAGCGTATTCAGAAACCTATAAGAACTTTTTGTTACCAGAGTTCTTCCGTCGGTGCCCATTCCTCCCAATGACTCGGTTATCCACGAAGGGTCGCCTGCAAAAAGTTCGTTATATTCCGGAGTTCTCAAATGCCTTGCCAGCCGCAGTTTCAGAACAAAATCGTCTATTATTTCCTGAACATCTTCTTCAGTTAATCGCCCTTCTTTTATATCTCTTTCGAAATAAATATCCAGGAATGTGCCGATTCTGCCCAAAGACATTGCGGCGCCGTTCTGTTCTTTTATGGCGCCCAGGTACGCAAAATAAAGCCACTGCGTTGCTTCCAAAGAATTCGAAGCGGGTTTCGAAATATCAAATCCGTACATTTTCGCCATTTTTTTTAATTGGCCCAAAAAGTCCATTTGCCTGTAAAGTTCTTCTAAAAGCCGTATATTTTCTTCATTCATTAATTTTTCGCCTAGATTTTTTTTATCGGTTTGTTTCTTTTCTATAAGAAAATCCACGCCGTATAAAGGAACCCTTCTGTAGTCGCCTATTATTCTTCCCCTTCCATAAGCGTCGGGGAGGCCCGTTATAACGCCGTTCTTTCTTGCTTTTTTCATTTCTTCGGTATAAGCCCTGAAAACGCCGTCATTATGCGTGGTCCTGAAAGAAAAATAATTCTCTATTTTTTTGTCTAATTTGTAGCCGTATGCTTCGCAGGATTTTCTGACCATCTTGATTCCGCCGAAAGGATTGACTCCTCTTTTCAGAGGGCTATCAGTCTGAAGTCCGACTATTATTTCGTTTTTCTTGTCCACATAGCCGGGTTTATAAGTAAGAAGCGAAGAAACGGTTTTGGTGTCTATTGCGAGAACACCGCCTCTTTTCTTTTCCAGCGCAAAAAGTTTTTCTACTCTTTCCTTTAGATTTTGCGTTCTTTCGGTGGGACCTTTTAAAAATGAGCAATCGCTAGTATAAGGCATGTAATTGTTTTGAATGAAACCCCTGATGTCTATTTCGCTTTGCCAGCTTTTGCCTTTGAATTTTCTCCAAGGATTACTCTTCATTGTAAAGCTCCCGGAGTTGTTGGCCTTTGGAAGGCTTTGCCCGTCCCGGTAAACAACTCATGTTTGCCCAGGCGGACGACCTGCCCGTCACTGTTACCCTGCCCGCTTTGCAAGCAGGCGGGAATGGCGGGTATGATTCGACGTCTCAATTCCCCATGGTTATTACCATGTCCGTCCCCACACCAATATGCATTGGTGTGAAGATAAATATTACCGCCAGTTTCAAGACATCAACTATATGCTAACAAAACAGAAAAAATATTTCAAATATTATTTTATCTTTTCTCCTGACACTTTTTTTCCTGAAATTGTCGGTTTAAAGTATTTATTCCTTTTATCATTAGGAAAATGGCAAATGCCACAATCAAGAAATCGATAATTGTATTTATGAATTGTCCATAATTTAAAGTAACTGCCGGCGCGGTCAAAGTTGCATTTTTCATAACTATTTTTAAGTTTTTAAAATCAACCCCGCCGATTAATATGCCTAACGGCGGCATAATAACGTCATTTACCAAGGAAGTAACGATTTTTCCGAAAGCCGCGCCGATAATTATACCTACTGCCATATCTATGGCATTGCCTTTTACGGCAAATTCCTTAAACTCTTTGATAATAGACATCCAGATACCTCCTTTTCATTTCACAAATAAAAACCCGCTGTGACGCATTTTATCACAGCGGGTGAGGACCATATATTATGTTATTTCTTTAATCTGTCGATAAATCCTGATACGGATTTACCTACGATATCTTTGCAGCCCAGTCCAAGTGCCAAAGCAAAACCTAAGCCAATGGCTCCTAATACAATGGTGATCAATGTATTAATGACTGTAGCGCCGATTTGCAATTGTTCTAAAGCCATGGCTATAGCAAATACCACAACTACAACTTCGGTGATTTTGCTCAGAAGTTTTGCCTGGGCAATTCCGGCGTTGCTACTGGCAGTTTTCACGATAGTTTTCAATACTACAGCTACGAGCATCCCGGCCACGAGAATAAATATGGCTGCGATGATATTGGGTATGAAAAGCACTATTTGGTTTAATAACTCGGCAGCAGTGGTCAATCCAGCTGCGTTAAGGGCGACTATAAAAGTGACCAATAAAGCTATCCAATAACAGATTACGCCCACTAATTCTGAAAGCGAGATGTCGATTCCGCCCTTTTTCAATATAGTTTCGAATTCAATGCGTTTAGAGAGTTTATCGAGTTTTAAAAATTTCAATATTTTGGTGATACCGAATTGAATTATAAACTTAGAGATGAGCCAACCGACAAGGAGAATCAGAAGCACCTTGAGCACACTAACTGTAAAATGCCCGATTTGAGTGAGAATCGAATTTATGGGTTCTACTAATGTTCCTTGGAAATCAATCATCTTTTACCTCCTTTCATTTTTTCGCTTCTGTAACATTCACGAATTTTCTTTTTATGTTTTTCACCTCCTTTATTTATTCAATAAAAAACCCTCGGGAGAAAAGAACACCGAGGGTGTTTTTACAAGACCTATAGCACAAAACTACTTTTTTTAATTTATTCAATTTATATCCGTATGTTATATTGTTATTTATATTATCATTTCCGATTTAAAGATACAATATATAACATAAGATCGGCTCCTCGGGAGGGATTCGAACCCCCGACCTAGTGGTTAACAGCCACCCGCTCTACCGATTGAGCTACCGAGGAATAAAATAATTCAAAGAACTTTAATTTTTTAAAAAGCATAACATCTTTGGGTTTGGGAGTCAATTTGCCCCGTTAGAGATAAGAAGTGCCACGGTATTTAGTCTTTAAAAAATATCATTCACTATAAGAGTATATTAAGTAATCGGCACTTCTGACGGTCGCCTATGGCGACCTATCCCTAACGGGGTTGACTATTCTTTGTGATTCTGATATTTTTCCCCAAATGGTCGCTAAAATCCTGATGGAAGAAAAGGAATTAGTAAAATCATGGAAAGAAGTAGCCAAACAGATTACCGTCGATTATCCTTCGCTTTCCAATCTTGCAATAGTCGGTATAAGATGCAGGGGTGATATCCTTGCGGAAAGACTGGTAAAAGAGATTAAAAAAATATCAGGATTTGCCGTCCCTTTGGGATTTCTGGATATTAATCTCTACAGGGACGATTTTACTTCTATCGGTCCCGAGCCTTTGGTACGTGAAACTAAAATTGATTTCGATATTACCGGGAAAAATGTTATACTTGTCGACGACGTGCTCTTTACGGGGAGAACTATAAGGGCGGCGCTGGATGCTCTTATAGATTTCGGCAGGCCCGCTTCTATACGGCTCGCGGTTTTGATTGACAGAGACGGAAGAGAACTCCCTATACAGCCCGATTACTCGGTCAAGAAAATGGCTGTGGGCAGCGGTGAAATCGTAGAAGTAAAATTAAAAGAATTGGACGGAAAAGAAGGAATAATGATAGTGAAATCCCGATGAACTGGAAGAGAAAAGACCTTCTTGGCATTGAAGAACTTACCACCGATGAAATTATTCATATTTTGGATGCCTCCGTCTCTTTCAAGGAAATTCTAAAACGCCCCATCAAAAAAGTCCCGACGCTTCGCGGTAAAACTATAGTAAATTTTTTCTTCGAGCCCTCGACGCGAACGCGCATATCTTTCGAACTTGCGGAGAAACGACTTTCCGCCGACACTGTGAATTTTTCAACAAACGGCTCATCGGTTCAAAAAAACGAGACACTTCTTGACACGGCTCTAAATATAGAAGCGATGAAAATAGACGCCGCGGTAGTAAGGCATTCCGGAGCAGGCATACCTCATATGTTGGCAAAAAGACTTTCGGTACCGGTTATAAACGCAGGCGACGGTGCTCACGAACATCCGACACAGGCGCTTCTGGATATGTTTACGATAAGAGAAAAAAAGGGAACAATTAAAAACTTAAAAGTCGCAATAGTCGGAGATGTCCGTTTCTCTAGAGTCGCCCGCTCGGATATCTGGGGGCTTACAAAAATGGGCGCAGAGGTTTATGTTGTGGCTCCTCCGACATTTATACCGCCCTATTTAGAGAATATGCCTACCGCTACTGCTATGGCGGGTAAAAATATAAAAATCTCCAATTCGCTTGACAATGTGATAAAAGAAGTCGATGTGATTATGGCTTTGCGCATCCAGACGGAAAGGCACCAACCTTCGCCGCGCCGTCGCCAAAGCGGCTCTGACGCGTCGGAGACAAGGCTTCGGCAGGCAGGGGAAGGAAGTTTCTTCCCGTCGGCAAGAGAATACAGGCAGTTTTTCGGCATTACTATGGATAGGTTGAAGAAAGCAAAAAAAGACATTATCGTTATGCATCCCGGCCCCATAAACAGAGGCGTGGAAATGGACCCCGAGGTTGCCGATAGTAAATACTCTGTTATATTGGAACAGGTGACGAACGGCGTTGCGGTTAGAATGGCAGTCCTTTATATTTTGCTTGGAGGCAAAAAATAATGAGCAGGACAATTTTGATAAAAAACGGCAGGGTAGTAGACCCGTCTTCCAAAAAAAGTGGGATTTCGGACATTTATATCGAGGACGGAAAGATTTCGAAAATAGGCAAAAACATTAAAGCAGCCGGAGCAAAAGTCATAGATGCAAAAGATAGGATAATCTTTCCCGGTTTAATTGATATGCATACACATTTGCGCGAGCCGGGCAGGGAAAATGCAGAAACCGTTCTTTCAGGCAGTATTGCGGCAGTCCACGGTGGATTTACTAGTATTTGCTGTATGCCGAATACTAATCCTGCGATAGATGACGCATCGACTTTAGAATTCATTCTGGAAAAGGCAAAAAAGGCGCGTTGCAATGTATATCCGATAGCAGCGATAACAAAGGAAAGAAAAGGCGAAAAGCTTTCCGAAATGGCTGAACTTGCGAGTTTAGGCGCGGTCGGTTTTTCGGACGACGGAAACGGAGTTGGGGATTCGCTGTTGATGCGTCGAGCTATGGAATATTCGCTTATGCTCAACGTTCCCATAATAAGCCACTGCGAGGATGAGAGTTTGTCGGCCGGAGGCAGCATGAATGAGGGCTATGTCTCCACTATTTTGGGGCTTCCCGGTATACCCAAAGAATCGGAAGAAATAATGGTTGCGAGGGATTTAATGCTTGCCCGGCTTACGGGCGCGCGGCTGCATATATGCCATGTATCGACGAAGTGTTCGGTAGAACTTATACGTGAAGCGAAAAAAAGGGGCGTCAGAGTTACATGCGAAGTTACGCCGCACCATTTCACATTGACCGAAGATGCCGTTAAAACGCTTGCCTCGAATCGTCCCGACGTAACGTCGGGGTTGGGTGCGGAGTTTGATACCAATACGAAAGTCAATCCGCCTCTTCGCACAAATGAGGACTTAAAGGCTATAGAAAAAGGGTTAAAAGACGGGACAATCGATGTAATCGCTTCCGACCATGCGCCCCATATTTATACTGAAAAGGAAGTGGAATATGAAAATGCGCCGTTTGGAATGATAGG
>JAQURI010000003.1:19651-27784 GCA_028715665.1 Candidatus Ratteibacteria bacterium | reverse complement strand
CTTGAAACACTGCCATTTGATATTTCTTCTTTTATTAAAGGAGAAATATCAAACCCCATAAATTTTCTTTTTTCCATCTTCATATTCTTTAGCCTAAAAGGATACAATAATGAAAAAAAATAATCATTTATTTTTAAGTAATCCTCTTTTAGTAAAAATTTCTGTTTGGACATCCTCATATCCCTAAAATTTTTTTTATAATTTCTTATGCCATAATAAGTAGGTACATAATAAATACACTCTTTATCATCTGAATTCACATAATCCAATAATTTGGGATAATAACGATCATTATAAAAACCCTTATTAAAACTATTTTTTAAAACGAATATGTCAATCAGGATTAAGCTGTTATTTAATATTAGATTTTTTTGATAAAAACGAGTAAGCCATCCGGATATCCATCTGAAAAAAAAATGTATAATTGTTTTACAATAAGAATAAATTCTCTCCAGATTAACAAGAAGCGCATTTTTACCTTTATAAGTCACCTTAAAATTATATTTAAAACTATACCCTTTAATAACTTTTTTTAATGCTAAAGAATTAACAACAATTTCATTATAGTTATTTCCTTCCTCAAGCTTCTCTTTCAACATCATCAAATAACAGATGTTACAAAATAAAGGACTTGTCAAGGTATTTCTGCTTACAAAATTTAGTACCCACCAATCAATATTTTTCTCATACTTTTTTCCTATCTTACTAAGATAATTAACATAATCCTGACGCAATTTTTCTGCGATGTTATTAACTAATCTAATACTATCCGGGTCTAATTTTGTAAAATTTAAGACATTTAATTTATCTATACTCATTTAAAAATTTTTTATTATTAATTATTACTCTGGTTATGATAGAATTATTTTCTACTCTGCATTAGTCCCAACATAAAAAGGGACAAAAACTACTTTAAATTTAGCTAATTATAATATACTCCCCCTTTTATTTTAAGACAAAAACCTTTAGATATAGAGAACGGAAGATTTTCTATCATCCAGATTCTACTCCAGTACTTCTGCAACTTAACTTTTTGTTTAGTTTTCAAGGTACAAATCTAATGAGTTAAAAAAACAACTCGCTAATAGTTTTCCTGGGTTATGAAATTTAATTTAATAATTCATTTAATAATTTTATTAATACACTTTTTAAAAGGAATTAGTTATAATAATAAAATTACTCAGCATTATAAAATAATATTTAATATGAATATTACATTATTGCAAATCGATTTAGTAATGGGGTCTCGAGTTTTACTTCAATTGCTTAGAGAAAAAAAATTCAATACAAAAGCTCTTCAAGTTAATATAAAATACAACGATTCACTAACAGTAGAAGATTTGGAAATCATTTGGGACTATGTCAAAGACTCAGATATAGTAGGTCTTTCATTCAATACATTTTATGCTCCTATAGCTAAGAATTTATCTCTTTTTCTAAAGCAGAAGGGTATTAAGCATATTATTGTTGGAGGGAATCATGCCACAGCTTTACCACAAGAAGTTATCCAATATTCGGATATTGTTATAAAATATGAAGCTGAAAAAACTTTAGTCAATGTTTTAGAAAGTGTAAATGACCATAAAAAGCTATCATTAATAAATGGTATAGTCTATAGATATGATGATAAAATATTCTATAATAGCAACCCTCCTGAAATTGAATGGGAGCTAGATAAACTCCCCTTTCAAAGCATTGATACAGAATATATTAAATTTTTTGATAAAAAAAACAAACTATATACCCCAGAAAAAAGTTATTTATTTCCACATCTTAAAAATTGTTACTTCATATTAGCATCACGTGGTTGTCCTTTTTCATGTACATATTGTTCAAACTCTCTTTATCACTCAATAAACCCCCAGTTCAAAAAGGTAAGGAAAAGATCAATTTTTAATATTATCAGAGAAATGGAATATGCCCTGGAAAATGGTTTTGAATCTTTCTATATTACTGATGATAACTTTTTTTCTTTTGATATAGAAGAACTTAGAATTTTTAAAGAAGAATATCTAACTAAAATAAAAAAACCATTTTCAGTCGTAGGAATAAATCCTAGTAATTTTAAACAGTCCTTTGCAGAAAAGAAATTAAGAATACTTCTTGAAAGTGGATTAACAGATATAAGGATTGGTGTACAAAGTGGCAGTGATAAAACATTGAAAATTTTTAATCGTAAGTACAAAAGTGAAGGAATCCCTAACTTATTGTCTTCTTTAGATAGAAATAGAAATACGATTTGGCCGCCTCCTTATGATAAATTACATATTTCATTAGATTTTATCTGTGATGAAATATGGGAAACAAGCGCTGATAAAATAGCAACTATTAAACTAGCCTTAAATATTTTAAAGCAGTATTCAATATTTTTTTATACACTTGTATATTTACCAGGAACCCAAATTTATGATAAAGCCGTAAAAAATAAATGGATTAAAAATAATGAAAAGGATATATATTTGAGAGGTATTGCTGGTATCGATGATAATATCTATAATAGGATACTATTTTTGATTGCAGTCACAAAAGAAAGATCCATAACTCTTTCAGAAAAATTAATTGATCATATTTTAGAAGTAGACAAAACCGATGGCAATTTAGCCAAGGAGATCATTAATTCTATTATCTATTGTATCAATGGCGTAGAAGAACATCATAATGTGAATTTGGAACACGCAGCATTGCATCCCTATCTCAAAGGCTTCAACGAGTGGACCAAAACTACCGGTCAGGTAGGAAGAAAAGTACTCTTTAGAAGTTATCATAAACCTTACGGTTAATAATCAATTCTTACTCTTAGATTGTTGCTTTCACAAAGATAAGCAGTAAAATAATTATGGGGAATTTTTAGAATTGTAAATTCAATTTGCTATACTTTAAACAAAGCAAAAAGATAATTTATAATTTTAATTGCTTTAAGAAGGAGAAGAATAATTCTTATTAAAATATTGAGAAAATTAAAAAAAGAACTACTAATCTGGATAGAATCACTTTTTATTAATAATGTTCCCGGCAAAATAGGCAATGCCATTAGAAGGAATTACTGGAAAACAAAACTTGGTAAAGCAGGAAAATTTGATTTAGGCATTGACTGTACCATTTTAAATCCAAAAAATATATATATTGGGGAAAATATCAGCATTCTAAGCAGGGTAAATTTAGATGCTAATGGAAATGGCTCAATAAAAATTGATGATGGTGCCAGTATTAATATCAATACTCTAATTGATGCATCAGAAAACGGATCCATAACAATAGGTAAAAATGTTATGATTGGCCCTAATGTAGTTTTCCGTGCAAGTAATCATAACTTTAAAGATTTATTCATTCCCATGAAATTTCAAGGTCATTCGGGTGGAAAGATTGTAATTTGTGACGATGTTTGGATTGGTGCAAATGCAACAATCGTGCCAGATGTATGCATAGGAAAAGGCTCTATTATAGGTGCGGGTGCTGTAGTAACAAAAAATATACCAGAATATTCTATTTGTGTAGGGGTGCCGGCAAAAGTTATCAAAAAACGTATTTAAGTCACAATAAAATGTTTATAGATAAGCAGTGTATGCAATCATTTCTTTCTTTTAGGTATATTTCTATTTATTTCTTCCAGACATTCCAGTATCCCCTGACCAATATCAACATAACAGTCGTTTAATAACTTATCTCCAATTTTAGGCGAATAAGAATATGGCGTATAATTGTAGTGTCCATCAGATCTTTTACTGTCAATAAAATCAACTTCTATATTATTATTCATAATTTCTTTAATTATCAGCATCATCTCCTTTACCTTCATCTTATAATGACCTGATAAAATTATATGTCTGTTGGCAAATTTATCATTCAAAATTTCAACACTCAACTTGGCCGCATCCCTTACATGAATATATTCTCTTGTCTCTTCCGGATTACTGCATTTAATTTTTTCCCCTTCAAGTGCTTGTCTTAAATATCGATATATAGGATTTCTTTTATCAGCTCTGGGACCATAAATTGATCCATACCGTAGAATTGTATATTCCAATCCATAATATTTACTGTATTCTTCTATATATATCTCAGAAGCCTGTTTGCTGCAGCGATAGAATCCACCCTTCTGGCTATATACATAAATTGAACTCGCATAGATAAAACGTTTTACATTTGATTTGACTGACGCTTCTAATATATTGATATTACCTAATATATTTAAATTTACTGTTTCTAATGGTTTTTCCCTTGCTTCATCCAGATCTGCAATTCCAGCAAAGTTATATACATAATCACAATCTTTAACTGCCTTTTCAACATTTTTAATATCTAGAATATCCCCAACTATCATTCTCTGTCCATCTATTAAATATGCTGATGGAGTTTTATCATAAATTATTGTTTCATATCCCTGTTTTAATAATTCATCTGCTATATGACTTCCTAAAAAACCAGAACCCCCAAATACTATTGCCTTCAAACTTTATCACCCCGATTCCAATTAGATAAATTCTCTAATTTAAATCCATGAAAATCTCTAATCTTGTATTTACAATTTTCAAGAGCTTTGGAATTCTCATCTACTCTTGCAATAAATACAACACTTGTTTCAGCTGCCGCCCGCATATCAGACTCTGCATCTCCGAAAAAAATAACTTCCCCTGGATTCCATCTATACCTGCTTAATAAATCTTTTATAATTTCTCCTTTACTAGAAGGGGAACCGTGTATTTCTTTAAAATAAATATTTAATTTCCTTTTTTTAATTATTAAATTAATTTCTTCAGTGGGTGTTCCCGTAACAACAAATAAAGGAAGTTTTTTATAATTTTCTTCCAAAAATCCGGGCATTCCTTCAACAAAAGATGCCTGCAATATTTCATTAAAAACAATCTTTGAAAATTTATCCAATAGTTCTTTCTTTTTTACTTCGGTTAATCTGATACCTAAAATTTTTTCATAAAAATACTGAATTTTTACATATCTGGATATTCCTACATTGACAGCATGATAATCCATAAAATTATCTACTTTGTCAGGAGGGTGCTTTTCTTCCAGCAATTTCCGATAAGCAGCTGTTTTAATATCTGCCGATTCTAAGATAACACCATCGAAATCAAATAATAAGGCTTTTACTATTAATATTTTTGATTCCTTCCCATCTATAATCAATTTTATTTAGAAATATTATTATGACAAATAATACTATAATTCTTATCCAAATAACTAATTATTTTTAACAATATTATTACATGATTTTCCTGATAAAATCTTTAAACAATTTTCAATTGCTAATTGCTCCGCCTGTCGCCTTGAACTCAGAGTACATGTACTAATATGCGGCGTTAATAATACATTTTCCAATTCTATTAATTTTCCATTATACGGCTCACTAACATACACATCGCAACAATAATAGCTATCATTGTGGTTTTTTAAATATTCATAGATTGCCTGTTCATTTACTATACCGCCACGTGCTGTATTTACAATTACTACCGGCTTCTTTAAATTCTTCAATTCCTCAAAAGAAAGCCAATCTATTGAACTTTCATCCAGCGGTACATGCAATGTAATAATATCTGATTTTTCCAATAATTCTTTTTTGCCAACAAATTTTAAGCCCATCGCTTGTGCAGTAATAAAATCAGGCTTAGCATCACTTAATATGATATTTCCATCAAAAGCTTTTAACAAAAATGCAACTCTTTTTCCTATATTTCCATATCCAACAATTCCAATAGTAGCATCAGCCAGGCTTAAACCAATTTTACGATCCCATCTTTTATTATTTTTAACCATATTATTATAATTTACTAACCGTCTCATACCAGCCAATATCAAAGCTACAGCCATTTCTGCTGCTGAATTTGTCAATCCAAACGGCGTATTTGTTGTTAAAACACCATGTTTCTTAAAAAATTCTACATCAACATTATCTACGCCTACTCCCACTCTCGATATAACCTTTAGAGAATTTACCTTTTCAACAATTGATTTTTTCACCTCGGTTGTCCCAACTATCAATCCATCATATTTACCTGTCACTAACTCTTTTTCTAGATCGTCCGCAGAGGGTTTTCGCCCCCAGGGATTATTAATAAAATCGATATTTTTGATTTCCGGGATATCCAACAAAAAAGGGTGAACAGCTATTAATATTTTCACAATGTTAATTCCTTCTACTAAAGTTTTTTTGCTATCACCATCATATGAGATGATAAATTATTTTTTACCAGCCATTGCTGAAATTGATTTTTTACTTCCTCATCCTTCTCGATTACGAGTTGCCAGAATCTATCTGTTTTAACATTTTCATTTTTAACCATTCCTTCAAAAATGTTCCAATCTAATTTTCCCGGTGTTTCTATACTGATCACCTTAAAATTATTTTTTTCCATCAAATATTTAATAGAATCAGGATTGAAAAAATTTAAATGATGAGGAGGTGAAACACTTTTTGACTTCTCCCAGAGCAATTGTATATCAAATCCTTGAACATTTAACGTTGTCATTAGAAAATATCCATCTTTTTTTAATAATTTGTTAACTTTTTTTAAAAAATTGCCTGGATTATACAAATGTTCAAATAATTCAAACGATGTTAATAAATCAAATTCTTCATCCCGCCCATTTATATCTTCTAACATATCCTGTATAACTTTAAATCCTTTACCGAGACAAATTTTTACCATTTCTATTGAAGGTTCTATTGCAACATACTCTGCATTATCCCAAATTTTCCTTAATTCTTCTAGAAATAATCCAAATCCCGCTCCTATATCACCAATCTTACTATTTTTAAATTCCGGAAATTTCTTAGATATCTGTCCAGCTCTTGGTCTGAATATTTTATCCCTTCGTGCTTCCATAACCGGTTTAAAAAAATATTCAATCCAATATTTAGTAGAGGGTGATTCAGAATAAAATTTATTTAGGATTTTAAATGGCGGCCTTGGATTTACAAATAACGTTCCGCATTTGCTGCAAAGAACATATGTAAATATACCTTTTGTGAAAGCCTCTGTAAATTTTTCTCCATCGCATGCCGGACAATTTATTTTAATAAAATTATCTACACAAAAGTAATTGTCTACATCCTTACTTACCAGCTCTAAATAACGGTTAAAAGCTTCTCTATTTCTTATATCCTCTTCTTTCATGTTTTTTCAGCACCTTTTATTTCTTTTCTGTACTCTTTAAATAATTCATCATCATTCATTTTTTTTGCAACCTTTTCCAGGTCCTCTTTTGTATCAACACTATATGTATCGTATTCGGTAAAAACCATTTTTACCCTATTGCCATATTCCAGGACACGTAGCATATCTATAGATTCTATAATTTCAAGCGGTGTTTGCTCCCACGAATTAAATTTAATAAGAAAATCCCTCTTAAATGGAATGATGCATACCTGTTTTAACATTCTAACATTAATTGCACCCTTTTTACTTGAAGGAATTGACTCTCTGGAAAAATATAGTGCAAAATTATTTTTATCCACAACTACTTTTACTTCATTTATATCTTCATATTCTTCTTTTGTCTTCATAGCCGCCATTAGATTTGTTACTAAAATATCCTCTTGATCCATCATTGGAGCAATAGCTTCATCTATCATCTCGGGATATATCATAGGTTCATCACCTTGAATCATTACGACAATATCTATTTTCTTACCTGCATTTTTTTCAACCTTAAGCATTGCTTCAGCCGTTCGATCCGATGCCCTTTCATGTGTGCTGGCTGTCATAATTGCCTTACCGCCTATCAATTCGATATAATCTTTAATTTGATTATCACAGGTAGCAACATATACTTCATTTAATGTTTTATTCATTTTACTTCTTAAATAAACATGTCCAATCATAGGAATCCCGTTAATATCAGCCATTGGTTTTCCTGGAAACCTTGATGAAGCCATCCTTGCAGGAATTATTCCGATAATATTCATCAGCACTCCTTTAATATTTTTTTACCTATTCCTAAATTTCACTTAATACTTCCCTGCATTTGGTTCCTAAATATAAAGTATCTAATCCAACTGCCAGGAAAGTATAGCCTTTAAGCTTATAATCATTTACTAATTTCGAATCTGGTTGAACAACATGAAAACCCATCGGCTTGTTAAGATAATTACATATTTTTTTATATTTTTGCAAT
>JAQURI010000003.1:18047-19641 GCA_028715665.1 Candidatus Ratteibacteria bacterium | reverse complement strand
GCAATTCCGCTTTAACCTCAGGTCTATCAAATTCACCAGGGCAGCCCAGTGAGCCTGAAAGGTCATATGGACCTATAATAGAACCATCAACCCCTGACGTGCACAAAATAGCTTCCAGATTGTTAATTGCCTCAATATGCTCGATCTGGACAATAACGATACTTTCTTTTTCCAGCCATTCTCTGTAGCCATTAAAATCGAATCCGTATTTCTGTGCTCTTGAGAGCCCTACGCTACGAATACCAAAAGTAGGATATTTTACAGATTTCACGGCCTCTTCCGCTTCTCTTTTAGAATTTACCATTGGAACTATTACGCCGTGGGCACCTGCATCCATAACATGTTTAATGACATCTGGATTATTATTACTTATCCTGACTAATGGTACCACATTACTTAATTCTATTATTCTAATCAGTTCTTGGGCCTGTGACATATCAATCGCAGAATGTTCCATATCTATGGTCAGCCATTCAAAGCCTGCCTGGGCCATTACTTCTGTTACAATTGAATTTCCCATTGTAATCCATGACCCGATTGATACTTCTCTGTTTATTAATTTTGGTTTTAATTCTTGTCTTTTCATTTTCTCTTTCCTGAAATATTATAATAAAATAGTTCCCCAAATAACCACGATAACTTTTTTACTCTTTCAAATCACTGTATCTGAAATTTCAATGTTTCTTATATACCAACTTCTATCGGATCAATATTACTTCTTAATTTTTTTAGCAATATTGCCAGCCCAATTAACTAATCTTGTTCTTATTTTGTTTATCATTTTTTTATCAAGGCCAAATAGCTTTGGAAAATAATAACCTATTAGTGCTATTAATAAAGTATAAATAATTCCTGACAATAAAAAAGACATTATTGCATTATTTTTTAAAATAGTAATATTATCTACTCCTAATTTAATTAATAATGCAACTGATGCCATAATGCCTAAACTGCCGAATTGGTGCAATAAAAATTTTGAGAATGATAATCCCAATAACTTTACGCTATAATATAACCATATATTAACTGTAATCATATTTATCAGGACCATTTTTATTGCCAGACCAATTGCCTTTGCGTCTAGACCCATCGCACTTTTAGGTGCGAGCAAGAAATAGATTATTGGCAATCCAAGCAGCATTGTCAGAACTCCAATATTTCTATATAATTTTGTTTGCCCTGTTGCATAAAAAATAGTACTCGTTAACTGTCCATATGTTAGATATATTGGATAAAAAGCCATAATCGTTACAACTACTCTCGCATCCTTGTATTCACCTCCACCTATCATTAAAACAATTTTATCAGATTGTGCAGCAACAAAACAAGACAGATAGACAGTAATCCCATACATTACCGGGATATACCTTCGAAATAATCTTTTCATGCTGGGTAAGTCTTTTTTCCCAAAGGCTATAGAAAATTCCCTCATCAATAATGGTGTCAAAGACACTGTAACTAATGAAATAATATCACTTATTTTATATGATAAAGTGAAAAAACCCTGCTGGATGCTCCCGCCAAATTTCTGTAATAACCAACGATCCAGCACTCCTATGATAAGTCCTATTATTGTATAAACAACCAGAGGATT
>JAQURI010000003.1:0-17947 GCA_028715665.1 Candidatus Ratteibacteria bacterium | reverse complement strand
TAATATCACTTATTTTATATGATAAAGTGAAAAAACCCTGCTGGATGCTCCCGCCAAATTTCTGTAATAACCAACGATCCAGCACTCCTATGATAAGTCCTATTATTGTATAAACAACCAGAGGATTCGCATATTTAAAAAGATCCTTAAAGTAAGCCTTACTTTCTTCTCTTTTAATTTTAAATTTAAAACCTGCTGAAAATCCTTTTCTCCTGATAAGAAGGTCAAAAAAAATCCAGAGTATTGCAATAATAAAGTAATGGTATATAAAAAAAGTAAATAAATTCAATCTGTTAAGGAGAAAAAGCACCAGTATTATTATTAATGCTATAATTCTCTGTACAATTTTTCCTTTTTCTGCATCTACGGTTAATCCATATGCATCAATAATCTTAGTCTTTACACCAAGAATCCATGACGCAATGGAAAATACCATGGCCATATAAATTATCTGATTGCTTTGCCCCGGCCATATTTTTCCATGAATCGTGGTTAAAGTTGCAACAATTACAAAGCCCAATACAAGTAATATCAGAGCCGACATAATAAACCGATAAAAAATAACTATTTTATTATCTTTTTTTTGGGATAATTTTGTATAGAACCAGAAAGAACTCCCCATATCCAAAGTACCGGCTATATTATCAAAAAATGCAGTTAAAAAGCCAAAATTACCATACGCCGTGGGCCCAAGACTTCTGGGGACCATTAGCTGAATAATCGCACTTATACCACCGCTAACAAAATTTGAAGATAATTTAAAAAAGTATCTTTTTCTTAAGGTGTCCTCTTGGTGTTCATTTCCCATACTTTTATCTTTCAAATCATACTTTCTTCCTATTTCATTGTGAAACTATTATTTTTTCTTTAAAAGCTTACGAATTGATTCTCCATCACCATTGATTATAAAATCAGATCTTTTAAGATTTGCCATATGGCTCTTAATAAACAAGGTCTCCCTTACGCCATATATTAAGAGTTTATTTCTAAAGTATAAAATTTTCCAAAAAAAATCTCCCATAATGTAAATAGCTCTATATACAATTACCCGGCTCCTTAAGAATTTTTTTATTCTAAAAATTAAATTATTATTTTTTATTGACTGCAAAGATCTGTACGCCATGTCTGGTTCAGCTTTCCATTCATGGATCCTAAACCAGTGAATTTTAGGCAATATGTTAATTTTTGCATTCCATAATCTAACTTTTGCCAGACAATCTTCCGAAACATTTATGTATTGACTGAATTGAGATGCATTGGTATTGGATATTTTTAGTAAATATTTCTCCTCATCGTCAATAGTTTCGCCAAGCAAACCATAATAACGCAAATACTCATAAGACGGGGTGCCCGGAAGCGCTTGGAGGTAATTGACACTGGTAGCCGGAATACGCGGATTTACTTCAGCTATATTTTTTAGAAATCTGACTGTCTCATTAATAGTTCCATCATTTTCTCCAGGCATACCAATAACTAACTGAATTGTCGTATAAATACCGGCATCTATGCATGCTTTAACCGCCTCAAAATTATCAGTAGCCGTTGCATTCTTCTCCATAATTCTTAGAATTTTATCACTTCCACTCTCCACCCCAAAGTATATAGCTGTTAGGCCTGCTTCCTTTAGTCTTTTAATAATAGACGGATCTCTTTTTACAATTGAAACCCTTGCACCGGCAATTTGAAAAAGTATATCTAATGGTTTTATTAGCTTTATAAACTCATCAATCCAATGCCTGCTTTCTCCAAATGATTCGTCTTCCAGGCAAAAAAACCCGACATTGTATTTTTCAATTAAATATTTCATATAATCAATGGCCTTTTGAACAGGAATAATTCTATATTTAGGTATCCATCTGTGGCAAAACGTACATTTATTAACACAACCTTTTGATGTAAAAATAGTTGCCATTCTTCTACCCGCACGTTTCTTTTCATAAGATCTGCAGTCATACGCAAAATCATATCTGGACATTGGATTTAGCATATATTGATTAATATCCGAATGCTTTTTTAAAAAATCATAATCAGGCTGCTGTATTTGATCACTGCTGATAAGCTCTTCACATCCGGTAAACTTACAGGTATTATTGGAATCCAGAAAGACAATTCCTTTTATTTTAGACAGCTCCCGATAATCAATCGAATTTCCATATTTTTCGAAATATCTTACTATGTTTAATATGGATTTCTCGCCTTCTCCTATAGCGCATACATCTACCTGGCATTTCCGAAGAATAATTTTATAAGCATCCGCTAAATTTCCTCCAAGTATAATTTTTATTTCAGGTGAATTTTCCTTTATTGTGCTTGTTAAATCTTTAACAAATCGATAAGAAGTTGAAACTACGGCACTTATTGCAACCATATCAAATTTCGTATTTTTGATAAAATCAGCTATTGCGTCCATAGTGGGTCTTTTTGCATCTAAATCATAAAAAAATGTATCATATCCGGCTTTTATTAAAATATTGCACAAAGTAGTACATGCCACAGGAGGAAATAAAGAAGGCTTTTGCCTGATAGGGACATTGCAAAACATTATTTTATATTTTTTCTTGCAGGTGTTTTCTTTATGTCTATCTTTTTTTTGTCTGTCTTTCAAATTGTACCTAATTTATTTATGCTTCGCTCTTAATTCAAATTTATTTTATCAGGCACATGATATTTTAAGTAATTATACTCAAACCCCGCCTATTTACTCACATAATAAAATGTTTGGAACTTATCTTAATTTTTATAAATATTATAATTTCTTTATCCCGTCAGCTACAATCTGCCAGAAAGGTTTCTCTTCCGTGCCTCTTCTTTTTATATATCTCTCTTTATAATTAACATAAGCTTCTCTATCAATTGCTAATTCTTTACCCCAATCTATAATATAATTTTCATCAATATTTATGTATCGCTTATTCAATGCCGAAGTATATGCTCTGATAAATTTCAACTCTATTCTGTTTTGCTCTAAATCCTCTGTGACAAAAAACAAAACTGGTTTATTATACAATACGGCAAAACTTATTGAGGTACTGTAGTGCATTAAAACAAACTCGGAATCCCTTATTAGCTCCTTAGTCTTTCCACGGATTAATAACCGGCCTTCAAAATAATCCTGATACTTCTCATACATGGATCTCGGATGTGCGGCAATAACAACCTTAAATCCGGTTTCTTTCTCCACTCTACTAAAAAATCTGCATAGAGACGGGTAATAACGTTCCGGAGTAGTGGGATTTTTTACACCCATATAAATATAATCCTGTGTAAAAGGCCAGTATCCGTCAATGAAAACTGCATATTTTACACCCTTTAACTCATTTTCGGAAGGTTCCGATAAATCTTTTAAATACAGGTCATAATCAAGCGTATGCCCCCAGATAATACTGGTTTTCCGTCCGATTGGTTGACTGCTATCAACTAATGACTGGGCTCCTCCTGCCAAAATAAACACCGGAAAATCAATATAAAACCATTTAAATGGAATTAACCTGAATATTCTCCTTTTTAATTTTTTAAAACTCAAATTTCTAATTATCTTTATAAGATTTAGTATTTTCTCTTTATTAAAAATAGGATAATTATTTACATTTTTATACGATGGTATGACATTTGAAATTAATAAAGCATATGGGATATTTGTCTTTGATAATTCTTTAAATATCGGATATGTATTATAATCAAAATTAATTAAAGAAATAACCAGTATATCCGATTCTAAATATTTTATTTTACTCAATGCGTCCGTACACTTTAAAAATAACGTACAATTATATTTCTTGTTATCAACTGAATCCGCAGTATTCAGTTTTTGGTATACCCCGGGATATAGAAATGGGGTAAAATCCCAAACTTCTACATCAAATCCATTATTTTCCATTATTTCCAGTCCGAGTCTTTCGTAATCTCTTTCATCAAAACTAAAATGCGTAAAATATATAATTTTTTTTATTTTCATAGCATGATTTAAAAATTTGTAAAATTACTTTTTATAATTAAATAACGATAATGTCTTTATTGTTTATTATATTTCTTAGCTTTAAGAATTCTTATTACTCTATTCAATATTTTGTCTCCGAATGGAAGCTTCCTTACAATATTTCTTATAAAATTATTTATTTTAAAACGATTAACAATATATAAAGTTCGTCTTACTTCTTTCGGAAAATCATAATAATAAAGCTGATTATTACCTTTTTCAAATAGTGCCATGATAAAATCATTCGAATTTATTGTTTGATATGTAACTATTTTAAAGCCTGATTCTGAGACACAGCGGAAAAGAGTATTAGTAGAAAAGTAATACAGATGAGCATTTTGTAAAGATGGAACACTTTTAACTATGCCTGGAACTTCAATAAATAAATATTTGTTTATATATTCTTTAAGTTTTTTAATTTGTTGGACCGGATTATGAAAATGTTCAAGAACATGAATGAGAATCACCAGATCGTAAGGCTTATCTATATTTTCAATAGAGCCCTGTAACATATTAATCCCTTTTGCCTGGCCTAATTGAACTAATTTTTTACTATATTCAACTCCTGTCACTCCCTTTCCCATTTTTTTGAAAGGGACTAAATTATGACCTCCTGCAGCTCCGATTTCACATACGGTATCGTATAAGATATTTGATTCCCGTAAAAAATCAATGAACATTAAATCCCGGTAATTATCCGGTTTAAAGGATTTGCAAGTATAATTTATAGCTTTTTTATATTTCATCTCAAATATATGAGTAAGAGAATTTTTGTCATATATCCTTCGGTATTCATCAGATTCGTAAAATTTTCTGGCGCTCTCTGCAGTTAGTCTGGGAGAACTATACACAAGTCCACATTTCCTGCATACAACGGTATATTGATTGATGCCGTACCGGTCATTTTCAAAAAGTATTTTCTTATTCATCGAACCGCATAAATTACAATGGACATCTTCAAGTTCATATTCTCCATCATTAATTGCCATATTATACGATTCAATATTCTTCCTCTGCTCAGTTGATACATTCATAACTGGATATTTTTGAAACACTTCTTTAAATACTCTCCTTACGTTATTTGGTATAGTTGATTATATATTTCTAACCTAATATAATTTATAGGCGTGTTAAATAGAGTTTATCTGATTGTTCCATCAATTCTCACCAGCAGGTCCTACCCCCATCTATTATCAGAGTGGAACCGGTCATGTAAGAGCTCGCATCAGAAATTAAAAACAGGACAGCTGCTTTATATTCATCAACATCGGCCATCCTTCCCATTGGAATTAAATTGGTTAATTTCTCCAGGAATTCTTTATCCTGCCTGCTATAAATACCTCCCGGGCATATTGCATTAACCCGAATTCCTTTCTTTGCCCAATATGTCGCCAGATACCTGGTAAGACCGATTAAGGCGTGCTTGGAAACTGAATAAGTGACAGGTTTTACCATTTGTTCGCTCTCTTTTAATTTTTTCTTTTTATATATTCTTTGATCAGGAGCTATTATCCCCAAATCTGAAGATATATTTAATATAACACCCTTATTTTTTTCTGCCATAATACCACCGAATATCTGGCTGCATAAAAAAGCACCCTTCACACCTACTGACATATCTTTATCCCATATTTCCTCGGGGAAATTTTCAAATCTGGTCCAATTATTTTTACCCATGCTGTCTTCCACTTTTGGATTGTTGGAAGCGTTATTAATTAAAACATCCACTCTGCCGAATTTACTTATTATCTTTTTACATACTGCTTTCAATTCTTTTTTTATGGTTATATCTGCCTTAAAAGCTCCTATTCCCTTATTATATTTATTTTCTAAAAATTTCTTTGCTTCTTTTAACTTCTCAACATCGATATCCAGTAATACTGGAATCCCACCTCCATCTAAAACTGCCTTTGCATGTTCAATTCCTAAGAGACCCGCACCTCCGGTAATGATGCATATCTCATCTTTTATCATAAATCTATCAGTAGTGCTCATACTCATAAGCCATATCTCCTTGTCTGCCCCCCATCAATTACCAGTACTGCGCCCGTAGTAAATGATGAACATCCGGATGATAAAAAGGCTATACTTCTGGCAATCTCATAAGGATCGGCAAATCTTTTTAATGGTACCTCTTTATTGATATATTTATCTTTTATTTCCGGTTGATCCCTTAAAATTTCTTCCCATCTGCCGCCCTTAAAATAGACATTACCGGGAGCAATACAGTTAATTCTGATTCCAAAATCTGCTAATTCTGCACAAAGGTTTGAAGTTAATGAAAGCAGGGATGACTTGGCAGCAGCATACCCATAGGGGGCACCCGTTCTTTCCAGGCCTGCGATGGATGAAATTAATATGATGCTTCCACTTTTATTTTTTTTCATTACCGGAACAAATTCATCTAAAATTTTAACCGTACTGAGAAGATTAATATCAAGAAATCTTTCCCATTCAGATACTGACAATTTATTATTTGATAACGGCTTACCGCTTCCCAGATTTAAAACTAAAATATCCATACTGCTCCACTTGCTTAAAACAAATTTTTTTAAGGACTTAATATTCTCTATTTTTGTTATATCTCCTCTAAAAGAATCGATATTATCACTTCCGAATTTTAAAGACAGTTCTTTTACAATCGCGGCTAATTTGCCCTTATTTCTACCATTGATTATTACCTTTGCACCTTCCTGTAAAAATACTTCTGCGGTAGCCCTGCCGATACCAGATGAAGAAGCAGTTGCAAGCACATTTTTATTTTTTAAATTCAAATCCATAATATAAATACTTAACTTATATGTTAAAATTTTTTACATACTCTTTTACAAAATTTAATTGTCCTGCAACAGTTTCTCTTTCATATCCATCTTCCCCTCTTGCAGCCTGCAAAATAAGGCTGCCACTATAATTTATCTCTTTTAGGGCCTTAAAAAAACTAACAAAATCCGCATTACCGCTTCCTAACTGGACAGTCCCTCCATTTAAAACCCTGTCCTTTATATGAATATTAAAAATAAGTTCTTTTAAGATAATAATTTCCTGGTAAACATTATAACCCAATGCTGAGCTGTTACCTGTATCGTAATTTGCTTTTATAAATAGGTTGTTAAATGATTCAATGTATTTTTTTAACTCAAGTGGGGAAAAATCTGTTTCCAGCCCTATATAAATACTATTATCCGCTTGTTGCTTAAAAATAGTACATAAAAACTCCCTGAATAATTCTTTTTCTTCACCAGTTTTAATCGCTGAACTATCCACCAGTGGAATTTCAATCAACTTTATCCCTAAATCTGCTGAGACTTTCATTATTTTTTCCAGAAATATTTTATTTTCTTGATACAAAAGCTTTCTCTCTGCTTTACCATTAGCTTTAAAAAAAGGCTTTCTCATAAAATAATCAAAACATATAGAATTAACCCTGATGCCTGTTTCCATCATCAGGGTCTTTATTTCTTCAATCCCCTCTTTACTCCATAATGGATTTTTTTTATAGTTTTCATAATCGAAAATAAATTCTATCTCATCCATGCCAATCTGCCTGGCAATTTCAAATTCATCCTTCCAGTTTTCAAAAGGGAAAAATTGTATTCCCCTGCCTCCTGGCTCAGTCAACCTTCCCTGCATTATTCCATATGTTATCATAATCTGTGAATTTAAATTCAAATACTATCTCTTCTAAAAGCATAAGGAGAAGGAGCAGACTCCCCTTTGGAATTTTCCTCTTTGCTCCAATCTTTAATCTGTTTAATTATATCCACGCCTACGTTTTTACTCCATGTTTTTAGCAATCTACCGGTTATTTCTCCCATCCTTCCATTACTAATTTTTTCCCCGTTTAAAGAAGTGACAGGCAGAATGCAGAATGGTGTTCCGGTCATAAAAGCTTCATCCGACATACATACATCATAAGGTTCAATATTTTTTTCAATACATTCTAATCCCAGCTGCTCGGCAAGTTTAAAAATATACCCCCTGCTAATACCCCTTAATATGTTTCTGGGTTCCGGTGTAATTATTACCTTATTCTTAACTATAAAAAAATTATCGCCTGTTCCTTCCGCAATAAAGCCATCGGTATCAAGCAGAAGAGCCCAGTTATTATCCCCTTTATATCCGGATACCTCTATATTGGCCATTAAATAATGTAATCTGCTTCTGTTTTTAACTTTTGGATCCAGCAGATAAGCAGGAATTGCTCTCTGAGAGGGTATGACCGCATTTATACCCTTATCATACAGATATCCCATTGAAGAAACTGTCCACCTCAAGGGAAAATCAGCAATAATAACATTTGGGCCCTTTGGAATACCAACAACTCCCTGATAAATAGAAAGTAGCCCCCTTGAGACATCAATCATCATTCTATGCTCATCATCTGCTCTGAATGCTGGTTCGTTCATCTCTATAGTCTCATAAACTTTTTCTTCCATTTCTTCAATAGTCATCTTTAATGGTATTCTTACATATTTAATGGAAGCAAAAAGTCTTTCCAGGTGTTCTTTCAATTTAAATTGTTTTTTATTAAAAGAGCGTGTCATCTCAAAAACCATATCTCCAAACATCAGAGCAGAATCATAAATGCTTATTCTGGCCTCTGACTCCGGAACAAATTTACCGTTAAAAAATACTACCCTTCCTTTATCCATCTCCATATCCTTTCTAAGGAGTGTCGTGATTACCCATGGATTTTAATATTTTTTTATTGAAATACCACTCGCATAATTCTTTATCTTCTATAGAATCAATCTCCCGGGTTTTCCATAATTCCATCTCATATATACCGATCCTGCCGCCAAGACGGTTATTATATTTTTTGAGTATAAAAGGTTTGAAAATATAAATTGATCCATTTTCAACATACTGCTTTCCTGTATCCTGCCTTCGGGTTCTGTTCTTGTAATCATAATTCATACTCTTAAGACCTTTAGACGTTTTTTCCCAGATAAAAAAATCCTCCAGCCTGGCTGCTGAAAAAAGTGAGTCAACTTTTTGAATCCGGAACTCCGTAATTGCTTCTCCTATATCTTTTTTTTCACGAAGAGGAGATGTTGCCTGAAGAAAAACGATCAGGTCAATATCCACTTTTTTCTCGATAATTGAAACTGTATGCAGTAATGACTCTTCTGATGTGGAAAAATCGGTTGCCAGCTCCCCGGGTCTGTGAATCACTTTTGCTCCATAACTGGAAGAAATATCAATTATTTCATCATCATCGGAACTTACATATACCTCGTCTATCAGTTCGCTATTTTTTGATTGCAGAATACTCCATGCGATCAATGGTTTACCGCAAAAATCAATAATATTCTTCTTTGGAATCCCCTTTGAGCCACCTCTTGCAGGTATCACTGCAACTATCATGCTCTATCTCTCTTTGGATTATAAATTTTAAAAAACTATATTTAATCTGGTATTTTTTCGATTAATATTTTGTCTTCTTATTCTTGTTAAATAATTTATACTCAACATATTCACAAATTAAATGCCCTATAAAAATATGTGCTTCTTGAATTCTTGGAGTTATATTTGATGGAACATTAATAACAATATCTGCAAATTTAGCTATTGGAGTATTTTTATTATCTCCAATCAAAGCAACTGTCCTCAACTTCATCTGTTTTGCAGTTTTTAAAGCTTCCATAATATTCATCGAATTTCCACTTGTGGATATACCAATAATCATATCTCCCTGTTTGCCTTTTGCCTCTACCTGACGGGCAAATACCTGCTTGAAGTCATAATCATTTCCTATTGAAGTCAATGATGACGAATTAACAGTTAATGCTTCTGCGTTTAATGCCTTCCTTTCTAAATAAAATCTACCTACAAATTCTGCCGCAATGTGCTGCGAGTCTGCAGCGCTTCCACCATTTCCGCACAGAAGTATTTTCCCGCCGTTTTTTAAAGTTTTAATAATTTCTTCTGCTATCATCGTAACATTATCCTGAAGCTGCTTATCCATTCTTATCTTATTGAACACATCCATATGCTCTTGATAGCCTTTAGAAAAAAACAAATATTTTTTCTCTTTATATTGATTTAATAAATCCAGTAATTCTTGAATACATCCACCTCCACCACTGGACTTGAGCGTTATATCTGCCACATCTTTTACATTTGATGATGCATTATTGGGACACACACCTAATCCCACATATTTAATTGCATCAATATCATGCTTGCTATCACCAATGAAGCAAATCTCATCATTCTTAAAGCCGTCTTTGCGCTGAATTTCTTTTATTTTAGATACTTTATCCTTGCAGTTAAAATAAAAATAATGTGGTTTAAATCTATCATTGAAATATTTTACTATCGGGGTATCCTCTCCTGTGATTATACCTATTTTATAACCTTTTTTTTTGAGTTCGAATATGGCATCGATATCCTTGAAATCCAGCTTTTTAATTTCCTGACCCTCACCATTAATTTGGACTTTCCCATCAGTTATAACGCCATCAATATCTATTAATACAAGCCTGATCATTTTTTCTATCCTCTTAATTTTTTCCTGACTTCTTCCTCGTCTTTCGATAAAATCTTCTCACCTGTTCCCAGGGCATTCTCAATGGTCCTGATGTCCATTACCAGGCGTGTCAAATCGGATATTTCTATAGATGCTGCCTGATCCGAACCATACATGGTCCGGTCCAAAGTAATATGCCTTTCAATCGAAGTCGCTCCCATAGCAACCGCAGAAAGCGATATAACTCTTCCTACCTCGTGTCCGCTATAGCCTATGTTACAGCCATATCTCTCTTTTAGTGTAATGATCATTTTAAGATTTGCATCTTCATTTTTCATAGGATAGGTGCTATTGCAATGCATAATTTCGAATGGACATTTATGTTCCCTGAAGATTTTTATAGCCTGATCTATTTCTTCCAACGTGCTCATACCAGTGGATATATATGTGTATTTACCTTCCCTGGCGACCTCATTCAGCAGTTCTTTATTTATTAACATAGCTGACGCTATTTTATTATATCTTAAATTATATTGTCGCAGAAACTTTTGTGATTCGATATCCCAGGCTGATGCAAACCATTTTATTTGTTTTTCATTACAATAACGATCTATTTCATCATACTCTGCTTTTCCGAACTCCAAACCTTCTTTTTGTTGCTTTTGTGTTGTCCCCCATGGACTTTCACGGAAACTTTCCAAATATTCTTTACTATAAACCAGGTTAATTGTTCTTTTTTGGAATTTAACAGCATCACAGCCAGCCACAGCTGCACCATTAATCAACCGCTTTGCGATATTAATATCTCCATTATGATTTATTCCGATTTCTGCAATTACAAATACATTGGACATTTCAATACCCTTCTTTAAAAGGATTGTTAGACTACTATTTTTTGAATTATAGCATATATTAAACAAATTAAAATTGCATAAATAAATCACTTTTATTGGAGACTGATAAAAGAAAAGGAAAGTTTTTAAAAACAATATAGTATTAATGAGCCTATAGGAAAGGATCAATAAGCTCCGCTACCTCTAAACATCTTAATAATAGTTAAAGCTATTATTTTCAGTTCCAGCCAGATTGACCAATTCTGTATATAATACAGGTCCAGTTTAATTCTCTCTTCATAATTTATATCACTCCTGCCGCTGACCTGCCATAGCCCGGTAATGCCCTGATTTACCTGCATTCTCTTTTTTTCCCATTCCTTTAGCATATCTCCTTCTTCAATAACCAGTGCCCGTGGCCCTACAATGCATAAATCACCCTTAAGAACATTCATAACCTGAGGTAACTCATCAAGAGATGTCTTCCTTAAGAAGCGGCCGATTCGGGTTATTCTGGGATCATCTTTAATCTTGAAGCTACCATCCCTATTATATATTTTTTTTATATACTTTTTTTCCTTATCGGCACCCAATCGCATGGTTCTAAACTTATATAGCCTTATCTTTTTAAAATCCTTGCCGTATCTTACCTGTGAATATAGCGCTGGCCCCTTAGAGTCGCTTTTTATTAGAATTGCCATTACCGGATATATAATTATGAAAATCAGAAATAAAAAAATGGCAAGCAAATAATCAATTAAAAATTTAAATAATTTATCTTTTCCCTTTATGGTAATCTTTTGAATCTGGATTAACGGTATTCCCATATACTCGAATATTTTCATCCTGGATACGGAGAATTCAAACAATGAAGGGGACATCTGTACTTCTACATTTAAATTGCCCACTCTTTCTAAAATCTGTAAAATATCAAAATACTTTATATTATGAGAAGAAATTATAATTCTGTTAATATTAAATTTTTTTATCACTGTCTCCAGCTTTTCAAGATCTCCCAAAATTTTTATGTCTTTAAATTCACTGGATTTTTTAATCCTCTTCAAATGCTGTTTTTTATCCAGAAACCCTGCGACATTGATTTTCTCTATTCCATCTTTGCCGAAAGTTTTAGCTATTCTATTTCCCTCTTCATTTATTCCTATAATTAAAACATTTATATTTATTTCTTTTCTTTTAAAAAACCATAAAACTGCTCTTCTGGTTACTGCCCTGCTTATCATTAGAAGGATTATGGAAACCACTGTTGAATACATAATCCATATTCTTGAAAGTTGATAAATGTTCCTATGAAAATAATAATTAAATACTATAAGTAAAAAAACGGTAACGATTACGCTTATGATTATGCTTTCATTATTACCCATTCCTGAATACAGGTTCTTATAGTTATAAAGCTTTCTAAAATACAACAAAATAATTATTATTAGCAGCCCTATGATTGAATAATAAAAGTAATACTTAATATTATCGCTGTATATATTGGCAGGATTTATTCCAAATCTAAAAACAAATGATAAAAAGAATGCCAGGCCCAGGAAAAAAATATCACTTAAGAGCAATATTAGCCCAAAGAATATTTCTCTCTTCCTGTAATCATTTTTCATATTACCAATGAAGCTATTTCCCATACTGCCCTTGTTTATAAAATAGTTTACCTCAAATAAGTATCGGAATACTGGAGATATTTTTCTTCAACAAATTCTTTTAAGGCCTTTTCAAAATTCTTTCTGCTAAATTTCAAGGAATTTTCCCTTATTCTGTAACTATCAAATTTGATGCTGTTCGATTCAAAACTTTCCACAGCTTCAATCAAATTTTCTGTCTCCTGCTTATGAAAAAATAATCCGGTTTCTTTATCTACAACTGTTTCCAGTAGACCGCCTCTGCCAAAACCTATTACCGGAGTGCCGCTTGCCTGAGCTTCAACCGCAGTTATGCCAAAATCTTCCTCACCGGGGAAAATAAAAGCTCTGGCATTGGCATAATATTCATTTAATGTATTGCCGCTCTGCCAGCCTATAAATTTTATATTCGAACCGGCAATTTTCTTAAGTCTTTTGAATTCAGGACCTTCTCCTATTATAATCAGTTCCCTGCCAATTTTATTAAAAGCCCTTATAGCCAGATCTACCCTTTTATAGGATACAAGCTGGCTGACTATCAAATAATAATCCTGTTTTTTAGTAGTAAATTTAAAATCATTAACATCTACCGGGGGGTATATGACTGTGGAATCTCTTTTATAATACTTAAGTATTCTTTTTCTGACATTATGCGAATTACAGACAAAGTAATCTACCCTGAAAGAACTGGCAACATCCCAGAGCCTTAAATAATTAAAATACATTCTGATAAAATTTCTTTTAAATAAGCCGAGCTTCTCATTTTCCAGATAATCAAAATACATACTCCATATATATCTCATAGGAGTATGGCAATAACATATATGGCAGATTTCCGGTTTTGTCAAAACGCCTTTGGCAATTCCGGATTCGCTGCTTATTACAATATCATATTCGGAAAGGTCAAATTGCTCTACGGCAATTGGCATAAAAGGCAGATAAAACTGGTACTTTTTCTTTGAAAAAGGCAACCTCTGTATAAAAGAAGTATGTATTTTATGTCTCTTTATGGAATCTATTATTTTCTTTTCATCATACACCAGAGTATAAATATCGATATCGGGGTAGATATTGCAAATTGATTGAACGACTTTCTCTCCCCCTCTCATTCCTGTCAGCCAGTAATGAACTAATGCAATTTTTTTATCCATTGATATCATATTTTTATCAGCAATCATTAATAAAAGCTATATTATTTCTCTACTACGGCCCAGATCTCTCCAAACTGTATAGAATAATTTTTAATTTTTAGTCCCGCCTTTTCCAATTCTCCGGTAAAATCTTCCATTGTATATTCTATTCTGTGAGTACAATCCGACCTGTATTCAATTCCAAGTTCTTTTTTATATAAAACAACCCAGCTCCTATTTATCATGGGAACCCTTATTAAAAATTTATCTCCCAGCTCTTTTATTTTTTTAAGTAATCCGATCCTGTCTTCAATATGTTCAAGAACATTCGATAATATTACCACATTAAACTTTTGTTTAAACGACTGGTTTATTATATCGCCGCAAATATATTCTATATTATCCAATAAAAAGTTATTCTTTGCATCTTTGATTTTATTTCCATCGATATCTATGCCCACTACGTATTTTGCTTTTTTTGCGACATCGCAGGAAACAGAGCCATTTCCGCATCCCACATCCAGGATAATATCAGCAGCGGCAATATTACCTAAGAAGAAATCATGATATTTCATCAACCTATGCTTGGGGTGGATCCCTTTTCCCCGAATAACTGCGTACTTTGAAATCCTGCTATAAATAAAATTATCTGCAGCAAGTAAAGCCCTAATGATCTTAAGCATCAGCTTGATCTTTATTTTTCTTAATACTCTAATTATTAATCCCTATTTCTTTTCTATTAAATATCAAATTTTTTGTTACTTCTAAAAAACCAGGTTAAAAGAATTATAGAAGTAAAAAATTCCGCTAAAATCAGCGCTATTATTATTCCCTCTATTTTATATAGAGGAACAAAAATGGCCAGCAATATTAGCTTTATAGCATCCACTGAAGTATAGAGTTTTAAAACACTGACTCCAGTGCCCTGATAACTGGCAAGATATTTAATTGTTAAATTAACTGGCATAAAAATTAGTGGTATCAATAATAATCTCCCGTATCTTATTATGTCCGGATCGTCTATCTTAAAAAAAAATTTTAATAAAAAAGGAATTATAAACCATAAAACCACCAGTATGATAATTCCACTTAAAAAAATTATAATTAAACCTTTTTTGATTATTGTCCTGTTCTCCTTTTCGGGACGAGCCGCCAGTTTAACCATTGGTACGTTAACAAGAGTTTTTAAACTATTTTTTATAAATGTGGGGAACACGGTCACTACACTATAAATTCCTACCATAGTGGCGCCTGATACGGAATCAAGAATTATCCTCTCTATATTGGTTGCGATAACTGAAATTGCACTTGAACCTGTTAGTCTGAAACCGTGTTTCAGATAATCTTTTTCTTTCTTTTTATCAGTTTCTTCCGGTTTTATCCTCCTCACTATCCAGAAAAAGAAGATTAGATTATATACCGATACAATAAGCAGATAAGCAATGATTGCATAGAAATAATTCCTATAGAAAAAAATGATTACTGCGCATATGACAAAGCGAGTGCTGCTCATCAATGTGTTTAATAAAAAAACCGTTTTAAATCTTCTTTTGCCATAATAATAAGGCTCCCACGTATTGAATCCAAAATATATTGGAACCACAAAACTTGCGACAAGCAGTGCCCATTTTATACTGCTGTCTTTATAATAGCTAAAAGCAAGAATGATAAGGATAGCACTGGCAATCAATGAAAATAAGGCGCTGACCGTGATTGCTTTTTTAAAGAATCCTTGAAATCTTTTAGCTACCGCTTTCGTTACCGAAGTTCCAAGCCCATTGATCGAGAATAATATCAGTATGTTTAAAACAGAAAAGAATAATTTGTAATTACCGAGATCTTCATAACTCAAAAAACGCACCAGAAGGACATTCAAAAAAAAGCCGTCAAGAGAAGCAATTAGAAGGTTGGCTATTCCGTAAGAACTGTCTTTAAAATTCCTTTTGAAATATTTTAAGACCTTCCCAACGGTACTGACTATATATTCCCTTATTGATTGAAAATTCATTATTTAACCGCTTTTATACCGTAACCGGTTATATCGATCCTATTATTAGCCAGATCTTTTGTAATCACTTTAACTTCCCTGAAACCAATATCCCATAATCTGCCACTTGCCCATTCATAGGACTTTTTTAAAACCTTGAATTGCTTTACATTTTTATCTGATAAAAAGGGATTTGTTATAAGTAATATTCCTTCTCTTTCCAGCCTATTATATAAACGTTCCAGTAAATTACCAATGTCTTTAAGGCTTCCGGTTATTTCAGAATATATTATACAGTCAAAAAATTCATCACCTTCAGGTAAATCTTCTGAATATTTTATTTTAAATCTATATTTATTAAAATATTTATTTTCTTTTCCAATATATAAAATATTTGCTCCCCTGGATAGCAAATCCAGATTATCTTTTATAAAATTCAGATTATAAAAACCTGCAGTGGAAATATTTGAAAAATCATATTTCCCGATCCCTGTCTTTCCCGCCTGCTGTACAGCCGGTTCGGAGAATAGATTACTTCTTATGTAGGTGCTCCATTGTTCGGCAGAACTCTTTTCTTTATTCCTGTATTCTCCCTTTGCCTTCGGGATACCTCTTCCAAGGTGCATATAGATAATCTCATCTTTGTCATTAAACGACCGTGTCACGTTTAGATTATAGACATCCATGGTTTCAGGTATCAGTTCAATTAAGTCCGGATTGTCAAAAGTATTTGGTGTGTGAAATATCTCGTATCCATGTTTTCTCAATTCATAAATTGCTTTATCACCCACATCGAATTCAGGCAGTTTCGGTAAAAAAGAAAGGTTTAATTCTTTAAAAACCTGAAAATCAATAATATACCCACATACATGAAGCACGCCTTCGGGAACCCTGGCCTTTGTCAATCTGAATCCGGCAGCTTTCGTCTTCCCTTTCATTTTCGATAGCATATAATCCAGCCAGCCATTCCGGCAGACAACTACGTCTTCATGAAAACTTACAAGATACTTCGTATCGGGATCTATTGACCGGACAGCTGCTTCTAAAGCGAGCCCATTGGCATAAGAGGCACCTCCATCCGGTTCCGTCCTGATAAATGTGATATTGATGCCTTCAATATCATCGAGCCATTTTATAAATTCTTCGGGAGAGTTATTATCAACTATCCATAGTTCATAACCCACGCCTGTAAATTTTTTGATGCTTCTTATGCATAACCCGAGAAGTTCCGAAGCTTCCTTATTTGGCTGGAAACTCACGACAACTATCTTTACAGATTCTCCCGGCAGCCGGATCTTTTTCCTGATAAAAACATCATAGGTAAGGTTATCTATCTCTAACGCGTATTTTATGTAATTGTTTCTATTTAACCACTCTATCATTTCCGGTCCTTAACATTTCAAATACTTCAAGATATTCCTTAAAAGTTTTTTTGGAATTATATAAATAACTGAACTGGAGAAATCTTATTTTAAACTTCTGATAATCTTCTATGCATAATATTATTTTTTCCAGAAGTCTCTCGTATTTGAAATCCATATATTTTTGAAAAATATCTTCCGACACATGGGCCAGGAGTTCCGGGCAAAAATAAAGGATTTCTTTCATTGCACCTGTATCGAATCCAACTACAGGTATGCCGCATGATATCGCCTCAATAACAGAATTAGGACATGCCGGATTAAGCTGACATTGTATTAAGATATCCGTTTCTCTAAGCTGGCCGGCAATCTCTCTATTATCCATTCCCCCGGTGCATTTTATATAAGACCTGTCTGTATTTTTTTTTACTCCACTATTTAAAATGGGCCCTATTACCCTTAATTCGATGTTATGCTTCTTTGAGAGTAGATCCAGCGCAAGCACCACCGGTTCTATCATATCTTTGTTCCTGAATGAACCCGTG
>JAQURI010000002.1 GCA_028715665.1 Candidatus Ratteibacteria bacterium | reverse complement strand
GTTTCAGGTATAAAAAAATATGATATTTTAGATAAATTATTAGGAATTAATACTTAATTTATTTTTAGAATCGTTCAGCAAACGAATTTGGACAGGTATGTCGAGCAAACGTGGACTTGACAGAACCCGATTTTGAATACAAGGAAGTACATAAAAAATGGGAATCCGGGATGACTATCAGTACCCCAACTCATATTTCCCGAAAGTTTAAGATGGATAAACTTGGAACCCCATTACAAATAGAGGAACACGAGAAGGCAACGACCAGCACATCTCCAGAAGCAAACCGGATAAAAACAGAAATTAGTAAACTAAAACAAGAGTTGGCTGATATGGAGAAAAAATTGCAGAGAGTGTAAATACTATGGCAATAAAAAGGGCAAGCGGAAAGAACGTAAAATGGGCAGTTCAATACCTGACTGAAGAACTCAAAAGAGGTGCAGGCACACAATCAGTCAGACCCCATAAGATGGATGACGAGCATAAGTACAAACGGATGCTGGCACTTTATCAAGAGACAAAGCTGGCACATCCAGAATGGAGCATATGGTTAGTTGGGATAACCAAGGACTGGAAACAGAAGAACATCTTCTATCACGAAGGCGTGAGTGGTGGGATAGATAATAAAGAAATACATCTTTTAATACAAAGCGGATATACTAAAAAACAAGCTAAAGAAGAAGCTAAGAGACGTAGTAAAATACAATATACAAGAAGATATTAAACACAAGAAAGCATTGCAGAGGTTATAGTATGGGAAAAAAAAGGAATCAAAAACAAAATGACACCTTATCAATAGCATTAAGATGAGTTATTATGCCAATCCGATTAAGTCCACACTATATTGGGGCAGGCGGTGTGCCGACAACAAAAACAGCCGGAATACAGGAGTTCAATAGATTATCGAATTCTGCAATGTATCATGGGAACAGCCGGAAGGTTTGGTTCGTTCTAAAAAAATCAGCACAAGGTCATTATGTGGTATACATCTATGCTGAAAAACCAAAAACCAGACGAGGAATTATTAAAACAAAAAAAGTATTAATCCCGCCAAGAACATATATAGGTACACCGATTCCCGGCGGTATTTGGGAATATGAACAAGGATGATTAAACTTTCCGATACGTACATTAACTAACATATCAAATCCATACAATTCCTGCGGGGCATCTATTTTTCATCTCAGTTATGCAACATGTACGTACAGTTGATTGACCGATACCTTTATAGTAATTATGTTTCACATAACCTGTTTGGAATATTAAAAAATTCAAACAGGAATAGAATGAACAGGAATAAAAACAGGAACAAACAGCTTATATTTATTATTGCCATGGCACGCTGGAATGACGGAGTATGGAAAGACCTTCCGACTGCAATAATCAGTAAGGATAACAAATATACCTATTATGAATCACAGTCATCAGGTTTTTCATCGTTTGCGATTGTTGAACGGAGCGGGGTAATACCCACGAAAGAGCAAGTGGAAGTTACGGCAGAACAGGTTCAACCAGCGATAACAGCACCACCGGTAATTACAATTCCGTTCGTCCCGGAAAAAAACCTGACGGGTTATATATTGCTGGGTATTATGCTTATCCTTATTCTCGGAGCAGCTACAGTATATGTTCTTAAAACAAGATGTAAGAATCAAAAAGAAACATAAGGAGTGAGGCAACCATATGGATGAAAATAAAGAATTAAAGAAAGAAAAGAACAGAAGAAAATATTGTAAAACCTGTAAGTCAGGATGTGATTCCGGTGCGGTTTCGGTTGATGCGGATTTTGAACATTATAGGTGCCGAAAATGTGGGGATACATGGGCGTATCCCGTTTTGAAGGAAGAAAGAATAATAAAGAAAGGATTTCTTCAAAACCAGTTAATTCAGGTCGACGCCTTAATTCATGATAATATGAGACTCGTTAAAAGATATCCAAATGACTTGGCATTACAATTGGCTCTGACAGGGCTGATGAATCACAGGCAAATGCTGTGCCTTGAATTAGAGATGATTCATAGTCCTGTACCATTTTCAACGAATGCTGATTGATGATGTTAACGGAAATCGAACAATATGAGCTAATCGGTCTGTTCATAACGTCTGTTTTTGGTTCAACAATATTTATTCCATTCTCGGTTGAGGTATCGTTAGCAGTATTATCTATAACAAATATTCCTCCAATATCACTCATAGCAGTGGCAACCATCGGTTCGGTGATTGGGAGTTTAATGAATTATGGGATTGGTATCATCGGGTTTAAATGGTTTGAGTCAAAGTTCCCTCGTTATGAACACGAACTAAAAAAAGCCGAGTTATTTTCTAAAAAGCATGGGGATGTGGGATTATTTTTTGCCCTTCTAATACCAATTTATCTTCCTGTAGATTTTCTCACTATACTTGCAGGGGCTTGTAAAATGCAGGCTAAAAAATTCATTATGATAGTTTTTTTCGGGAAGCTCATTAAGTATTCAATCGTAATAATATTATTATTTTATTTTAAAACAAGTTTAAATCTGTTTTAACTAACTGTATGTGCAGAAATACCCCGTCAACTTAACAGAACCCAATAACGATATCTTTATATTCTTTATGTTTAAATAATTAGGATGGTGATTTAAATGAAAGATATAACACGAATGAACCAAACAGAAGAAGATATAACAAGCGGATTACAAAGTCTTGGTATTAAAAGGGCACCAGCCTTGGCACTGGCAGGACTCCACAGCCTCGGAACAACAAGAGCGATAGACCTCGAACAGAGGGTCGGTCTAAGGCAACCGGAAGTCAGTATCGGGGTCACGTCCTTGATAAAACGGGGCTGGGTCTCGGAAACATATGAGAAAAAGACCAGCGGAAAAGGCAGACCAAACAAGGTATATACATTGAAAGTACCGTTCACTGCCATTGTTGCAGACTTGGAAGCTGAAATAAACGAAAAAGCGAACAAAAAAGAAGCCACATTAAATAAGCTCCGGGTTCTGGCGAAAAACAAGTGATAAAAGCTTCTCCATCCCAGCAAAACAACGATTCTATGCCACTAAAGATAAAAGACAGGGAATTTACCACGATAGAATGTGAAGTATTTGAAAAAGTACCTTTGTCTTTCGCAAACAAAATTGTAAATACCGTTGTTGGGATGGAGATTTTTTTTGACGTTGTTGACGCTAGTTATGCTTTTCATACAGGGGTAATTGAAAAAGACCTTGACACAACTGTTCTCATAAATACGAAAAACGGATATTCAAACCGAAAAAAAAGCGATATTTATATTAAGAAAATAGTATTTTAGGGATATCATGGACGAAATAAAATTCAGACAACCGATTTGGGAAGATGGAAAACTTACAAAATGGCATTATTGGGGGTTTAGAGGGGGTAAAATTCAATTCACCATAAATCAGCATGAAAGTTATCTGTTCACAGGCAAAAAAGACAAGAAAGGCAAAGAGATTTATGAAGGCGATTTTTTAAAGGACGATAACAATCTCTATCTCATCAAATGGTCGGAAGAACAGGCGGGAATTATGATTGCAAGAAAAGGATGGATGTATGACCATTTTATAACTGAAATGAATGACTTAAAGGAACTAGAAGTCGTTGGAAATATCTTAGAGAATCCAGAACTTTTAAGCCCACTGGGTTCAAGGGTCTAAAGATGGAAAAGAAGAGAACACTAAAATCAGCAGAAGAACTCGCTGAAGAAGAGATATCAAAACATACAGGAATCAATATCGAAGAAGTTCATGCGTTCATGAATTATGAAGAATATGCAGTAGAGTTCGTGAAAGCACATCTGAGGACGCCTGAACAAAAGAAATGGTTGGATGAGCAGGACTTATCAATTTTAGACGTATTCCACGGTAGCTTCGGTGCTGTCGCAGGTCAGGAAGAGTACATCGAACAGATGCTCAACGACTGGAATAAAAAACTCGGTAGAAAACATTTTGGGTTCTAATATTTTTCAGGTACTCACGAAATCCATTAGCTTTTCTTCATCACTTTTTTCTTTATGTTCAATACTACCAAAAGAAGGTAACTCATCTCGAACGAACTGCTGGAGTTTTGTTTTTAAAGGTTTAGTGGGCTTTTCAGGAAGTGAAATGAATCCCATTTTACAGAGCCTATCAAGTATCCGGTCGAGCGGGACATCCAGCAACCGTCTCATTGCCCGTGGTTCTTTTATTTCAGTAAAATTATGAAGGTAATACACAAGAATAGCGATGGGGTCGGGTCGTTTAATACCGTATTTATCTTCGACTTCATCCCTGAGTTCAAGATATCGTGTCAGGAAGCTATCTCTTTTGTTTTTCATACGTCCATCCACTCAGCTTCTATTTTATTTCCATCATAATCAGGTCGTGTATTTGTTTTCAATATCGGTTTATATATCCAATCCGGGTCATCTTTCTCTACAATCTCAATTTTTTTAAGCAATGCCTCATGCTGTTTTTTCCAATTAGATATCGAAGCATGGGTTATTTGGATTCCATATTTCTCCTTCAGAATACTTTCGGTCTCTCTCAGGCTATGGTCTTTTGCGATATTGATAGCGAGATTTATTGATTCCAATGTATTCTTTTTACCTTTAGCTCTGGACGGTTGATTTGTATAAACCCGTCTACAGGATTTGCATTTTCGTTTCGATTTAATTTCGGTTTTATTATACCTTTTTCCATACCAGATAGTATCTTTGCTTTTACAGTAAGGGCAAAAAAACATAAATATCCAGACTATAGAATCTTCATTATCGTCAGGCATGTTTATTACCGATTATCATCACCAAGTTCCCTTCTTCCATCGCTATTCCGTTTTTTCTTCTTGGTGGTTCGCTTTAGAGGTTTTTTCCTTCTTGTATAGGTCACGCTCCCATCAGAATGTTTTATCCGTTTATATATCGGTTCCCCGAACGAGCTTTTGTCGTTTTTATGTTTACGAACTATAGCGTCCGCAACTCCACACCGGTCACAGGCGCAATCATCCTTCGGGTCAAGGGGACAGGGCACAAGCCATCGTTTCTTTAATCGGACAAGAATAGCATTGTTCTTCGGGTCGTCAGCCTTTTCGATATCCTCCAAGATAGATTTAGCAGTTTCATAAATAGTAATATCAATCGCATAGCTGGTATTATCTTTGATATCGTCGATATCCCCACACGGGTCGTCCTCCGGGTCAAGCCCGGAGGTCAATGTATCCCAGACCCGCTCCTTAACCAACAACGGAAGTGTTTTTTCAGCCATGGTACCTCTCATATCCTTGATTGAACCTCTCCCACGGCTGAAGCCGGGAGTTTGCGCTCATCCCTTAACCCCAAGATTCTATCAATAAGCCCTGAAACTGTGTTGATTTCATAATACGCCCATGAAAATTAAGCAACCGGAATCTTCTCCCAGTTAATTTCAGTGGACAGAGTAAGTGCACCAATTGCCGGGGCGATATGTCCATCGACCTGTTTCAAGACGGTCAGTTTCTCGTAATGCAGTAGTTCACGCATTTTCTTTTCAATCCGTTCAGCCAATCCGGGAATATTGTTCATTCCACCGGTCAGGACGATAGGGGTATCAAGGACTTGGGCAATAGTCTCAGGAGTAAGATTGTTTTTCAGGATATTCACCAGTAAATCGGATACATTGAACACGTAATTATCAAGTACACTCATAACGACTTTCTGAACGGGAACTTTTTTCACACCGTCGCTATGGGTCAAGACATTCACTATGACGTCTTTTTGGTTTATCATATTGAACTGTTCTTTTATATCCCTTATCTGGGGCATGGTGATTAGCACTTTTCCGAACGTGTTATGCAATGTATCGAATAGTTCAGAATCGACCATATTCCCGCAAACCTTCGTGAACGCTTTGAGATATTTACGTTCCCCATGAAGAGCGATAAGGACTTCAGTTGTGGTTGACCCAAGGTTAAGGGCAAGGAAATCAGAATGGAGTGCCTTCAGTCTTTGCTTCCCGTTAATCTCAGAATATCCAAGAGCAGTAACCGCCCCACAATATACTTCCGGGGACAATACCATCTTCGCAGGTTTGAGTGATTCCAGAAGAGCCCTCTTCAACCGCGCCCGTCCATCGGTTAGTTCAAGAGCAGGAATGGCTGCAACGACATAGGCTCCGGGAGGGATATTAAGTTTATTAATAATCGCTATCGTTAACAGGATATTTGCATCATTTTCGATAATACCCTTATCGAGCGGGAATACCGAATCAGGTCGCTCAACACCGATATAAGTATCATTCAAAACAGTAGTATCGGGGTCGGTAACTGGAGAAACACACGATTTAATCACATTCGTTACAGGAGTTTCATGTTCTTCACGAGCAGCAGAAACAGAATACGTGCTGCCGATTTTTACACCAATAAGGCGGTTTATTTCTTTATTGTCTGGCATTTAATTGACACCTCGTACAATAGATTTTGATAGGCAATATATATAAGTTTCTATGGTAAGAACAAGCACGGGTTAGTAAAGTCAAACTCAACCGATGCGTATATATACTTTAAATATAAACATAACATGGGAAAGGCCAATGGCCGTTCCTTATACCGAAAATAAAATCGGAGGAATAGAATATATGAGTGAAACGAAAAACTACGTTATTGTAGGTAAAGATGGAATTGAAGGCGGAACATTCACAGGCACAGCCCCAAGACAAGCGGCACTGAAAGCAGCTAATGCCGGTAACGGAACGAAAGAAGCTCCAGAAACAATCAGGTTAAGGGAACGTGGCACGAAGAAAATACACGTATTCACAGGTTATCATGCAATCGTTGCCGCACCGGAAAAAAGACCTGCATGGATGCCAGAGAAAATAAAGAAACCGTTCGTGAAAAAGGTCGGCATCGAGACCCCGAAGAAGTAAACAACCTGCACGTAAAGATGTTCGTATAAAACAACGTCCGAGCATCTTTAACATATTTTTTTCTCAAACATGCCAAAACTGGAATATCTCCTAAACAAACTAGGATTCACACCGGAAGAAGTACGGCTGGCGATAAGCATTGAAGGGATAATATTTGTTATCAACAGGAAAATCCCAATAGGGATGCCGCACGAAGGCGTTACGGTTGAAGCACTGAAAAACGAACTGAATCAAGGAATAAAATATACTGAAGACCTTTTGAAATCGACACTGGAGAAATGTGTGGAACATCACATTCTCGCAGAAACGAACGGGAAGTTCTATTCAATAACATATTACGGGAAGTGAAGCATGGGATTCGCACAGTTTTTAAAAGATTTGAACGAAATCGGATTCGGACTGGTATCGGCAAATACGTATCATATCAAATCAGACAGTGAACCAAAACCGACCGATTGTATGCCGGATTATTACATTTATATTACAGTGGCAAGCGGAGGAGATAAAGGCATTTGTTATAAAAGGGAAGGTCTGTCAAAAGATGCAGACACCATGCTTTCCACATTATGCGAAGATATCAGGCAGGATGTTGTAATGGGTTTACTCAAAGAAAATGGTGGGGTATTAAAGTTTGGTGACTTATGCGATATGGTACTTGCGCTCGGAAGAGCAAACTATCATGGCATAGACGGTTCCTTATTTGCAAATAGGCTGTACATAACACTGGAGAACCTAGCGGATAAAGGAAAGATTGAACCGATAAGAAGAGGGTTATTTAAATCGGATAGCCCAATCAAAAGTCGGTGTAATTTGTGACACAAATACTTGTTTTTGGTGACAGTATCACATACGGAGCGTGGGATATAGAAGGCGGGTGGGTTCAGCGGCTGAGAAAATATTTTGATAAAAAAACAGTATCAAAGCCCGAATTCTGGAACTCTGATTTTCCATTGATATATAATCTTGGAATATCAGGTAATACCATAACTGATGTATTGAACCGGTTTAAGGACGAGACTGATGCCAAATTGGTCGAAAAGGATGAAGGTGAAAACATATTTTTCATTTTCAATATTGGAGTGAATGACTGTTGTATCCTCAAGAGAGAGAACCGATTCGTTACCAGTCCGTATGACTTTGATACTACGTTATGCTATTTAATTAACGCCGCCAAAAGGTATTCTAACTATATGCTCTTCGTTGGTGCAGGAATGGTAGATGAATCCAGAACGACACCAGTACCGTGGGACGATAACAGGTCGTATTTAAACAAGTATATATTGTATTATAATAAACTTATTAAATCAGGTTCTGTTAAGTTGTAGGGAGTTAAGAACCCTTGTTAACTGTCGGGAGTTAATAGGGGTTGGATTACGTTCGTTGAGTTTTCCCATGCCTTCTTTACCATTGTTTCTAAATTTCTTATAGTTGGTGATTCCTGTGGTTCTCTTTTGATGTATCGCCTGCAATCATCTGAGCCACAGTGGCACATAAAAGCATCATTCCATTTGAGATACCAATACCCATAATCGTAAGTGAGTTCTTCTCCTGCGAAAACATCTTTGATTGTGATGTCTTTTTCAGTATCTATGGACATTGTATTTGGGTCGCAGGAATGATTAAAATATTTACTATTGTCGGTACAATAAACTAATGTCTCGTTACTACCCTCATAGCAGAAATGCCTTAGAATTGCTTTATATCGCTCACTGAATTTATCGTATTGCTCTTTTGTATATACCCTGACGTTTCCGTATTTCCATATTACTGTTCCGATTGGAATATCTTTTGAAGCAAATAGACCGAATCCCGCTACTGAACTTCTTTTTAATATAATATCTGGATGTAATACCATGTTATTCATTTTATACCTCAATATCTTATTTTAATTAATTAGTAATAAAAACTCCCGATGGTTAACAGCCCCATCCAGCACCCGACAACTTAACAGAACCTTAAATCACGTTGTAAAGAAAAAGTATGGGGTGACAGTAGATTAAACATTCATTACATCGATATCTTCAAGCAGTTCGAAAAGGAACAAGACCATGAATATTTATTGGCAGACGGTCTTCATCCGAATAGAGAAGGACACAAAATGATTTTTGAGGCAGTTAAAAAACACTTGAAAAATAAAATATGAAAAACACAATAAATATAAACGAACTCAATGCCCGTATAGCATCAGGCCGAATAAAAGCTACCAGACATCCAGACCTCGACCTGACGATATACAATTATACGAAACGGACGCAGTACGATTCTCTCTGGGACGAGTATACAAAGATGTGTCGGGGTCTGATACTGGATTCAGATGGAGAAATAGTGGCTCGTCCATTTAAGAAATTCTTTAATCTCAATGAAGTCCCGGAAACGAAAATAGAAAATCTTCCGAACCGCAAAAGGTTGGGATACCCGACCTTCTCAGAAAAATATGACGGGGTTTTGGGAATTCTGTATCCGGAGAAAAAGCTATCGGCAATCTCTACGAGAGGAGCTTTCAAATCTGAATATGCAGTGTGGGCGACAGACTGGATTCGGAAAAAAGGATTCTCGATGGACGACTTCTGGGAAGGATACACATATTGTTTTGAAATAGTGTATCCGGGAAGTAAAATCGTTATTGATTACGGGGAACGGTCGGAACTTATTCTACTGGCAGTTCTAAATAACAACGGAAAAGACGAATTGGATTATATAAGGGAAGCCCAACAACTCGGTTTTTCGTATGCAGAGGAATTTCCGTTCACAGAAATCGATGATGCCATCAATTGGTTGAAAGATTTCAAAGGAGACGAGCGGGAAGGGTTGGTAATGAAATACGATACTGGCCTGCGAGTCAAAATCAAATCAGACGATTACCGGAGAATTCATAAAATCCTGACTGGCTTATCAGCAAGGGATATCTGGGAATCACTAAAGGCGGGGCAATCACTTGACCTCATCATTGCTATTGCTCCGGATGAAATGTACGATTCGATACGGTCATGCGAGAAAGACCTGACGACAGCAAAAGATGCACTTATGACAAAGGCACAGGGAGTTGCACAGGAGGCCAGCAGTCTCACGACCCGGAGGGAGCAGGCAGAATACATCCTGAACCACGCCAAGCCTATCAGCGGGGCGGTATTTGCACTCATTGACGGAGATGGCAAAAAAGCAACACAATTAATCTGGCAGGCACTTAAACCGGACTTTGAACTATTCAAGTCTAGTGAGTTTTAGCTCGCAGGTCAGCCAGTTCATGCAGGAGCCTGTCAAGGACATCGACAGCCCCCTCGTTATCACCATATTCACCGGCAAAATTAATTAACCGGCTGCACAGTTTTTGACTGAGATTCCTTTCTGAATATAACTCCCTAATAACATCAGACGTATCTGGATTGCCTACACCACGCTGTCTAAGGGCAGCACGAACTTTATTAATCAAAGCAAGAGCTTCATCGTCAGCCTTCAGGTTATGTCTAACTGTTGTCATAAAACATTATTTAATAATTAAAGTATATAAACCAACAGTCTCACGACTCGTCCCAACCAAAGGACTATATAAACCCAACTTGTCCCACGATATATACTACCAACCGTAAGGTATATATCAACCAATCAACTAATATGTACGTACAGGAAGATGCCCCTGAAAGGGGGCAACTCCCAAGTTATGAGCACCCGACCAAAAATCCCTTCGGGTGTGATGTTTGCGAGACTGAAATTGATAAGGGGTTTGCCAGGGGGCGGTTTAACACACCGCACAAAGGCAGACACAAAGCGGCAAGACAGCCCCCCTTTGCTGATGTTGTGCTGAGGTAGGTTAATCCCGACGGCAGCACGCAAATGACGCTCGAAAGTACGGAATTCCGGGGTTACTGTGATGAAAAACACAGTAGCTTAGTAATAAGGACTGCTAACGCAGTAGGGTTAGTGACAGACAAAGACGAAAACCGCAAAAGGAATAGAGGGCACAGGCTGCGACCCTGTGCCGAAATACGAGTGCGTCGGATTATTCTGACAAAAAGCACCCGGAGAGTCTCCTCTCGTATGGTGTTGGACTTTCCCTCTCCCTTTACTGGAATTCCATTTCCGTTAAGCACGCAAAGTGCTGGTTAAACGGAACCCAAGCCTCGCATGTACAACATATTACGATATATTGTACAAGGGTCAGCGGGGCGGGTGCTATAACGCACAGGAGCGATTGAAATGAAAACAATAACTAAACAAATATATGATGAACTCAAAGGAATAATATCTGTAGCTCAGATATCATTCATACCAGCAGATAAAACAATTCAGGTGCTCACTCAGGGAAAACTACTATCATCAAACAGGCACGGAGATGATTTAACAGACTCTGAAAAAGAAGCACAAAGAAGAATAGCGTTATGGTCAGCCGAAATATACGGCATATAACATTTTTTTCGGGTGCGCGTGTCATGGATTAATATGATTCTCACGCGCGTAAAAAAGTCAGCCACGGTTTCTCCACCCGTGACACTAATAGATGCTGCTCTATCGACAACAAGTCACCTTCAAAAAAAGAGAAGCATCACGGGTGCAATGGAACTCGCACCGGATAGGAAAAAAGATAGGAAAGACACAGGATAGGTAAGAGGTGAAAGGGGATAAGAATCCATCCCCTTTCGGGTGCTTCACAATTCCCCTTATTCCTTAATTGTGAAGCATTATAGGGTGCTACGGCACGGGTGTAAGCTGTTAACGACGGTTAATAGAAGAACCCAGACAATGTAGTAAGATGTAAGCCTCATGTGAACGCGTGATGAGGATGAAACCTTATTGGGTGCTATAAAACACACAGGAGCGATTGAAATGAATTTAGAATTGTTTAAAGAGAAATGTATAGCCAGAGAAAAAGAACAGTCGAAGAAAATAGAAGAGTTCAAGAGTCTCAAATCATTACAGATGAGATACGATGACCAATGTTACAGACCAAAAACGAGATTTAGTTGGCGAAAACTGCGTATAGATAAACTATGTCCAGTATGTGGAGAAATGCTGGTGAAAGAAACAGTGGCTGCGGAAATAAATATGGACGGAGATATTAATAAACACAACATATATCGGTGTCCCTGCGAGTACGTATACGTAGTCACAGAACCATAATATTAAAAAAAGACAAGTCGGAAATTTGACATATCAGACTTCTTTTCTTTATTTTTTCGGGTGCTATACTAAAGCATCAGGAGCAACTGAACTATGGAATTAACTTTAAGAGTCACAGGAAAAATCGACGAAGATTTTCCGAGCGAATATGTTGATGAAAAAAACCCAGAGAAAATGGAATTATATTTCAACGCTGCAAGAACCGCAATCAGAAAGAAATATAATATGGGGGAAGAAGTTAAGATAGAGTTTAAGGTTAATAAATAGACTTAACTTTTTTTTCCGGGCGCTATAACGCATCAGGAGAGATTGAAATATGGCAGAAACACAGGCAGAAACACAGGCAAGAACGGATACACAGGAAAAACCGGCTGAACAGTCGGCAGTACGTGTGTTCGTGGTGCAGACACAATACGCATCACCGAACCGAATAGACAGTTCACAAGAACTTTCTGATATGAAACGAGAAATCGATTTCACTTATCCGAAAAACGTAAGGAATAAGATAAGCGCAATCAGGGAAAAGCACATGGGTCAGATAAGAGACAAGACCGTGGACTTCCCGCCGGAATTCAAGAACCCATTACATTTATGTAATGAATCGCAGAAAAAAGAAATCCGTGAAATCACAGCAAGTGCAGAAACGGATTTCCAGAAACTGGCGAAAAACCTTCATGCTGAGGTAATTTTTCTCGAACTGAACATTCACGATGTCCAGCGCGGGGAGTTATACGGACAGGTAATTTCAGCAATCCGGTACAAAATCATGTACGAACTCATTGAGAAAATAGGAGAGAAAGCAGGACAATTGCCAGATAAAAGCAAGAATGCAATGCTCAATCTCATAGAACGGCTGAAATCCGTGAACGTCCTGAACGACCCCGAAGTTGATTTACAGCTTAAAACAATCAGGGAAAAGATATTAACAGACGATATTGCAGCAGTAAAAGCAGAACTCACAAAAGACCTGAGCTTCACAAAACAAAGAATGGCATATATCAACCTCTAATCTCCCTGTACGTACAGGGAGATGCAATTTTTTCCGGGTGCAAAAAACAAGCATCGGAAAGGGTATAAATATTATGAAATTAAATAAGACAAATATCATGATAGACAAAACAGACGGGCTGGTAAGGACAAGACCACGAGACCCGCAGAAGTTAGAGGTATTCTGTATATTAGCGGAGGCTGCTGTTTCAGAAGGAGTAATATTTAAAGGAAATGAAATAGTAGAAATACTACCATGGGACGATTAAGACGAAAGTTTGACCTTCTTGCCGAGATTAGTTCGTATTTCCCGGACGAAACAAAACCAATCCTTGTTGGTGGCTCTGCGGTTGAATTGTACACAAGAGGGGCATCAAGAAGCCAAGACCTTGATTTGATTGCAGACAGAAGTGTATTGGTGCCGATGTTAAGGCAATGGGGATTTAAAGAAACGGGCAGGCATTTCTATAAATATCCACACTATATCGAAATCCCAAAGGATGCACTACACGGGGAGAGATGTAAGATTTTGATGTATAAAGGAAAAAAAATCAAGATAATCTCTATAGAAGACCTGATAGTAGACCGTTTATGTGCTTGTAGATTCTGGAAATCCACATACGATTGTGAGCAGGCAAAGATGCTCCAGCGGGCATACACTAATAAAATAGATTGGGAGTATTTGAATAGACGGGCAAAGCAGGAAGACGTTTTTAATCTGCTTTAACTATTTTTTTGGGTGCTATAACGCATCAGGAGCGATTGAAATATGGAAATAGAACGTTATGATAAGTATAGACTTTTCATTTATCTTCTGGCTGTTTTTGGTGTGGTCTCAGGGGTTATGAATGCGCTAACATTAACGCCTGAAGTGGCAAATGACAAGACTGCACTTGCATCTTCATTTATTAGCTTTATAATAGCTGGAATTTTTTTATTCTGGATATTAATCGAAACTAAACGGCTGATATGGTATGTATATAAGATATATAAGGCCAGAACACAGGGCAGTAATGCCAAACAGGACTGATTGAAATATGAGAATAAAAAAACATTTTGTAGGCGACCACATGTGGACAATACAAGACGCAGAACTCGACCCAAACGCCAAACTACCAATAAAAGATGTATACGAACTTATTGAACTGTACAATAAGATAATGAAAGAACTCGCTGACGAAGGAATTCTAAACATTGGGAGCCACTAAGATGTTACTCATTGACACGATAAAAGACCTGAAATTCAGTGGAATCATCATAGGAAGACTACAAATAAATAAAGTCATTGAAGAACCAAAACCAGTATTGGTAACTGAACGGACGCCCGATGAGGTACAACCCGACCCGGAGTTTGGCCGGATGATTGTCGGTTCATATGATGACTGGCAAAGCATTAGGGACATGGTAAGGGACTGGGCTGGAATGAATACGCCGAAACAGCCGGGAGAAATCCCGGAACTTAAACAAGAAGAGTCCACTCACGATTTTATACCAGAAGAAAAACCTGAAACTGAACCGAAGGCATGTGACCATGAGATTGTTATGAAAATGGTTTCAGGATAATATTTTATTTTTTAGGGTGCTCCGAGCCGAGCGAATAGGGGTTTAGCCCATTAAAGCCGCCATTGGAACACGTCGGGTGCTTCACAGGAACAAATAGGAAAAAGAAGTATCAGGAAAAAAAGAATGGCACAGGACGACATATGGAAAATAATCAAAAACCATCCGGAAGGGATTACGGGAAACGGGATTAAAGACGAACTCGGCGTAAATTGGGGAGTAACCCAGCAGGTCGAACGCCTGAGAGAAAAGGGAATGGTAGAAAAAAAGCAAGGAGACACAAGATTAACATGGATATATACACCGGTTAAGGAGGAAGCGAATGAGCTTATTAGATAAACCAAAAGACAACTTGAATGAGAACCAGAAACAGGTAATTGAAGCGTACATCTGGATACAAAAACACAATACAGACATTCCAGACCATATTCTCAACACAATGAAAAATGCAGCCCTGACAGCATATATAACCTGTCCAGCAGAGAGACCCGTGCCAAATACTGAACGACTTCACGACTCCACTCTATCAGATATTAGAGAAAGTTTCGGCCTTGACCCAACAGATACATCAAAAGACTCGCAAATCAATGGAATGAGCAATGACCAGCTATTAGATAGATGGTGTAGCTTTCAAGGATTTATAAACTGGGGAGAGCGTATAAGGGCAACAATCAGGGAAATATACTGCATAGAATTTTCAGAGCAAAAATGAACTCAGCAGAAACCCTCACGAAAACAGATTGGTATTCTGTGAAAATACCAAAAAGATTAAAAATTCTTGAGATATTATTGATGTCGGACGAAGAGTTTTACGAAAAATACAAGCCCGACTAAATTTTTTCGGGTGCTATGAAGCACACAGGAGCGATTGAAATGAACACAATAACATTATCTGGCAGGGATGTATCTCTAAAAACAATAGAACGATACATTATACATCTCCAGAAACAGAATGAGGGCAGCATCGGAGACCCACAGGAATACGAGTGGATGCGTGCAAGGCTTCACAATAATATTTTCATAGTAGCCGGGTTCAACGACAAGAATGGAATTCCGGCACGGATAATAGAAAGGGACACCCCGTTCGGTGAAGCATTGAGCAGTCTGGTAACAGATGTATTGGCCTGTCCAAAAGAAGGTCATGGAACAACAGACCGCAATGGATTCTGTTTTCATTGTGGAAAATTTATAACGAAAAAAGATTCAATAAGAACGTTGAAACGAATAGCATCGGAACAGAAAAAGGAGGCTTAAAATGGAGACACGGCATCCAAGAGAAATAAAGGAAGCTGTATGGAAGCAACTTGTAAAAAGGAACGGCATCCCGGAAGAATCCAGAGCAGCTTTAGATATAGAAGAGACCACTGAAGATGCAATCGAAACAGCAATATTAATGACCGCACAATCGATATTCCAAGAGATAGCAAGCAAGCAGAGGATAATACATGGAACAGGTATTGTAGAATCAGAAGACCTGCTAAAAATCGAAGATAAATGGCTACATAATGCCTGCAACGTCTGCGAACGGAGATTACCTTCAGTTATTAGGCGCAAAGACGGAACGCGAATCTGCGCCCGATGTGAAGTTTCACAGCTATATACAGAAGAAGAGATACATGGAAAAACAGGAACCGCTGAGGACTGATGTATCATGAAATACGTACTAATATCAAACGATGTTATTAATTCAGCAAGCACAAAACTGCAAGATGCTATCAATTAAATAGATAGCAAGCAGCCAGAAAAAGCGAAAAAAATATTACTGGAAGCATACACTGAATTAATAACAAATATAACAGCAGTAAATGTGCAGCCGGAATCATAAATCTAAAAGAAGAAACACCTTATGAATACTATAAACACAAATACAATTGCCGTAAATCTGGTATCTGGTCACGTTTATGTGGATTCACTAAATTCGAATGGCCTAAATTGTATTGACGTACCAGAAGAAGACTAAAAAAATCATAGATAAAGGAGAAATCGCTATGGAACAGGACACACATTTTTCAGTGACTTCGAAATTCATTGTGGATTTAGCCCGGCAACTATTTCATTTCGAACGGAAAACCACAGAGGCAATAGAGATGCTAAAATGTTTCAGAGGCATCTCAAGCTCTCAGATAGGTGCAATTCTGGACGGTGATGCAACAATAATAGATTCGTCAAATCCAAAATATTTCGAAGTCACGGATATGGAATTCAAAATCAGGCTAAAAACACATAGGGAATATCTTGACTCAAAATACGTAACCTTAGCAGGTATAATGGTGCCGAGAGAAATGCTGGAACGATACTTCTTCCACGTTTCAGGGAGATTACAGGACTCAAAGACCGGTAAACTTCTGGACGCACATAGGATAATGGGTCTGGAAGAACTTAGGCGGGATTTGCATAACGAAATCCTGCGATGTGCAGGGCTGATAGATGAGATAGGCAACCGGAGAGACCGGGAGCATGAGAACTATGACAATTTCATCGTAGCATTATCTGAATGGATGCACGAAGTTGCCCCGGAATACCTGAAGAATATACCAGCCATAAAACCGGAAGGCTCAATTGAATACGTCCAAGCCCTCAGACGGAAACAAAGGGCAGAAAGAATGAGGTTCAGAACAGATAGCGATAACTCGTCGTCCTGAATACACTTCACGTACACTATGGAGAAATATTTATGAGAAATTTAAAACCATTACGAATCGTAAAACTTAACACGACCGGGGAACTCGGTCAGTTAATTGAAGAAGCGAAATGCATGGGTGGATTGACCCACTTCCTCGCAGCCGGAACAGGCAACTATCTTCTTAATAACCTGCCAGTAGTGACCGAAAAAGATATCAGCGAAACAGCACTTCCAGAAAAGATAATATATCTCAAGCTGGAATTGGGCAAATACAGGAGCATAAACGATTTTATAATCAACAACGGAGAATATATAATTCTTGAGGTTCCTCATGATATCGCATCAGAACCACACCCGTATCATATTTTCCACACATACATAAATTTCATGGATACCGGCAAAGGCTATGCGTCTCTGGATTCAGCGTTAATCGGATTGCTGGCATATAAGTATCAGGGAACCAACAGTCAGGCCGGAGAAATGTTCGAACGAATGCTTGAAATGAATAAAAAGAACACCGAAATATCGGAAACAGGAGATGGCAAAGATGGGACTAATTGACGGAGATAAAATAAATTTCGATGCAACGAATGGCAGGATAAGGGAGTTCTGTCAGGAATTCTATCAGGTAGATTCCGCCGGGCATGTCCTCAGAAACGGAAAGCCAGTTGATTCGACGACCATCATAAACGATATGGTGAGAAAAGGCAAGGTCACAGATGATGAACTTGTAGCGATGTTAAAATGAGGCTACAATGTTAAACAAAACCGATGTGCGAAATGCAGTGAATCACTGGTTGAAAGAAGCCAGACCAAAAAAGGATGAACAGTTTTCTGTTTATCAGGATGAGGGATGTATTATGATACATTTGGTCAATCCGGCTGGAGAATGGAGAGAAGACCGCCAGAAAAAAACGTAATATCCAATACGAAAAAGTCAGTAGTGGAGGCAGACAATGAAGGAAATCTTAAAAGACGCAGTGGGAAAAACTGCAATATTCTTAGTGCTGACGGCATTGGTTCTGTATCTACTAACAGACGAAAACGTAATCAGAAACGTCATAATATTAACTATTGGAAGCTTTGTATCGAGTGTAATATATGGTCTAAGAAAAAAGAGGTACTGGATATGCAACAAACCCCGGAAGTCATAATAGAAGAATCGCAGATGATTTAATTTTGGAAGTAGAAAAATCATTAAAGGCGGAACATCTTTAATAGTTATTTTTTTTCGGGTGCTATAACGCACAGGAGCGATTGAGATGAAATACTGCGGAAACTGTAAGAGTAAGAATCAACTGCTTGGAACAGGAGATTGTAACGGATGTATTCTCTGGTCGAAATGGAACCCAGAAACAATTAATAGGAGAGATTCTGTGTCGAGCCCCAAGGAGCGGGTCAAAATGTTGAAAAATAGAGCATCACCAAAAGACATAGAAACACGATATATCTCTGAAAACGGCATTGAAATTGTTAAAAATAATATCTTGGTAGCATAAGGGCGGAACATTTTTTTTTTCGGGTGCTTCACAATTCCCCTTATTTTATCGTATTTTATTTCTCAGGGCAAATCTTCTTAATTGTGAAGCATTCTAGGGTGCTATAACGCACAGGAGGAATCCACATCGAAATACCCAACCTAACACGTATTGGCGGCTGTGCAACACGCTGGAATATCTTAGGACTTCTGTTCGAAGAACGGGAAGTCGAGGATATAATACCGGTGCGGTTACGCGCATCATGCCGGAACATGTTAGCCAAAAACTGTTGCCTAAAACACGAAAGGGAGGGATGTCACAGATATCGGATAGGAACAGTAGGAAGTACACGGATATCATGGGACAACAAAAATAAAAGGATGTGATAAATATAAATACTAAGACAGACAAACTATAAGATGCAGGTTGGGTATCCCTCTTTAGTACCCTCAATCTCCTTCGAACCATCGTTTTTAGGATATCCAACCCCATGCTTTTTTTCTTCATCGGGTGCTATAACGCACAGGAAATACAAAATATGAGCGATACACAAAAAGAAACGGGATTATTTTTAATCCATCTAAGCGAATTTCTGAAAAAAGAAAACCCCAACCCATTCGTGGCGATTGCAGGGTTATCTATAGCAAAACACCAATTCGAAGACGAACTTGCGAATACCCTGTACTGAAGTACGGGGATGAAGCATACCCCGCCTTCTAGCATCCGATAGGTTTATCGTAATTATGTTTCAAAGGGATGAACTGACATTCACTTTTATATTTTAGTTTTCCTATCTTGTATCCGTGCTTTTTTTCTTCGGGTGCAAATAATTAACATCAGGAGGAATATTATTACAAAAAATGAGTCACAGAAAGAAAACTGGTATATTGCGGCGGAAAAAGATACTGACGGCCTTTATTGTTTAAAGAAAAAAGCACGGGAATGGATAAGAAAGAAGAACAAACAGGGCTTCACGTTAGCGATATTTTTCCATAAAATCCATGAGTACAAAGCACGATATGAGTTCATAAGGAACGACACCCCCATTGCAATCCTTAACAAAGTCACGGCACAAATCAGAGATTTGGATAAAGTTCAAGCAGATGATATTGAGGTGAAACAATGAGCCACTTGTCAACACTTATAAATCGTATTAAACGAAAGAAGGAACAATTCAGACGTAGCCCGGACTTGCTAACTATAGACCCTTTATTCCTTCGTCTAATTTGCAATACGCAAGAGTATCAGGCTGGATGGCGCGATTACACGCAGGAAGAGGCGGATGCAGCCAATACACTATTTGAGCGATACAAGCGGTACCTGAAACCGGAAGACCAGAAGAATGCCGAGCAACTAAGAGTAGAGTATTCTGTACGTACAACCACACAAGGAAAGTGATATAACGAAATTACTCAACCAAAAAACAGTATGCAGTAAATGCTATGGCGTCGATTTATGTGCCCGAAAGCCAAGCCAGAACTGCTGTGTGGTGGGTTTGTTCAAAGAAAAAACGAAAGTGATAAAAGAAGAAATCATCCAATATTGTTGTGTGGAACGATGTTATCATGACCTAAAATACCATAACGAGAGATGTCCAATAAAGTTGGTGGGAATCAACAATGAATTCCCATTGAATCCAAAGGCACAGGAACAATTTATGCAGAGAACGGTACCAGAGTTCCAGCATCCCGACGACAGCCACCAAAAACAATTATCGGATTTTTAATTTTTCAGGGTGCCTCAAAAATAAAATCGTCTTTGTCTATCACTAACCCATTGAACCTCTCTCACTGCTAGAGACGAGAGTTATATCGCAATGGTACGATTATAAACTAATTGTGGTAACATGGCAAGCAAAGAGAATCATAAAAAATTATCGGAAAATCCGGTTATACAAAATATCGTCCTGATTATAGGTATTTCAGGGTGAGGTAGTTCACAATATCTTTATTTACTTTAGATGTCATTCTTTTTCATATGATATCATGTCCAAAAGGCTGTTCAAAACAATTCATTGATGAACCTGAGCTATACAGACACCTCAGAGACTACCACAGGATGAGCGAAACGGATGCTCGTCGTATTGCAAACTTAAATTCCGGTTGGTTTGAGGGAAAACAAAAGGACGCCAGAGGGGATGAAAAAGCCCCTGAACACGTTATAGCAGCAACCAAAGGGGCAATCAACCAGATGGCTCCATTGAAAGTCCCTATGGTTACTATTGACCGGAAGCCTGATGTTACAGTGGCTCCCGGCTGGAACAAGACTGATAACGGGTATGTATTTGAGAAAACCCTGAATGAAATACATACAATTGACAATTATATAAAATGGATTATCAAAGGCGAACTGAAAGGCAATCACGCTTCACTGGTATTGTGGGTTTATGATAAGGATATAACTCAGTTAAGTGAATTACAGGAAAAGGCGGGCATCCTTGAGGCAAAACTGGCATCGTTTGTGGTATCAGACCCAGAGTATATATGCGTAGCAAACGAACTTCATGATATATTGTATAAGGTTAAAGAATTGAAAAAAGAGCTTCAACCAGAGGTATTCGACGAAATAAAACTTGAAGAGACATATCACGATGTTGGATACGAAGAAGGAAGGTTTGAAAAGTGGCAATCTGAATTTATGTCGAAAGCAAATACGACAACTAACGATGTCGAAATGGAATTAAAACGGAAAGACCCCGTAAAAATTTAATTGGGGTTTGAGAGTTATTTTGTGGTTGGTATGGATAAAAAATCAAAGGGGTATTGGACAGAAGAATTTGTAAGAAAGATAATATATAAAAATTACTGGTTAAATAAATGGCTTCGGATGATGCATCAAAGATTGATGCATATAATAATTGCACATCCTACACAAAAGACGAATTCATTAAACGCTATCTGAACACATTTAAAAACCCGTTGAAAGTGTAAAACCATAACTCAGAGGAGTAGTTAGGAAAGGCTTATAAAGGTCTTATTATATAGCATAGTATAACTATGAAATCCAAGACCCCAGCACGAAAAAAAATTCACATCAATCCGAACCAACTAAAAAGAAAGCCCGGCGATAACTGCGTGTGTCTCAAATGTAACCACTCGTGGTTTTCACCTAAACTACATTTAACTGGCGTTCCACCACTCACTTGCAGTCGGTGCCATAGGTATGAATGGCAGGAACAAAGAGTACGAGCCTTTAAAACCAAAAAACCAAAAGCTTCAAAGAAGCCGAAGGGAAGAGGGAGGAACTAATCACCATGGCACGAATTCCCAGAAATCCGACAACATGGGCACAAGCATATACGAAAGTCCATCTTGAAGAGGCGGCTAGAAAAAAAGAACGGCAATCAAAAACAAAACACCGGGCGGTAATAGTTAATATTGGTGGATTAAATCACTGGAAACTCCCGAACGGCAGGATTGTGGGTTCATGGCACGGCACCACTCCCCCGAACGGGGCAGTAAGTCTGGGAAAAGGGTGGTGGCTCGATTTGAGGGCAGGCCAGATATATCGAACAAGAGGCACCGCCGCAAGAACATTCACGTACAGCGAAGTGGATGACTATTTTAACAATACGTGGAACAGGACGAATAATATAGATACTGCACTGATGGCGGTCGAAAAGAAATATGGGTGGTTACAGAGAGACCGACTGGAACGGATACATTTACACCTCGAGGAGGAAGAAGAATGAAACCAATCAAAACATTAAGAGACGTACTTGCCAGCGGAATGTCGGCTCGCAATATTTCAGGTGAACTTGCTCACAGGACAGGTCTCCCTGAGAATATGGTAGAACAGATAATAGCCGAAAACAATTGGGAAAGGGACGAGATATTACGAGATATCGCCGAAGCCCGGCCTCACCGGTGGATAGTATCGAACGAGACCCGTGGCTGGGTAATAGTAGATATCTATACCGGGAATATGAAACTTATCGGGATGTCAACAGGCCGGACTAAGAACTATTATGATGCCGCAATCAAAGAAGCGGCACGCAGGAACCGGAAATACAGTATACATGAAAACAAACCGGGCACACTGACGGCAATGCCGATAACAAAAGCAGATATAATCCGGAAAATAGAGGGCATGAGAACCCCGATGGTAAATGCGAAATACTTACAGAAACTGAAACGGATGAGGGCATAACAATGGCGAGACAGAAATCACCGTATTCAGGAATTAGCGAACCGAAATTCCAGCGCATTTTCGATAAAGAAACATACCAGTTCCACACAGCAGTATCAGATGAAACAACAGCAAACAAGATAGCAGAGGAGTTAAGAAAGAGTAACAACTTCGGGACGGAACTAGGTACATTGGCACGAGTCTTTCATTTACCAAAATCTCAGGCGAAAATTGAATTTATTTTCAGTCAGCCGCACTATTATAGATGGGCGATTTACGTTAAGCCATACAAACTCCCGGCAAAAGAAGCGGAATCAAGAACATTTATTCATAATATTATTCATGAAGGCCAGCAAGAGGATTATATCAATACTCATTACGACAAGATGCTGGATGACCTCTGGGATGATAAGAGCCGGATAGTTAATCAAAAGCTGAGTATTATTATCCGCAGCTTAGGACTTCCATGGCAGGCACCGAGTAAATATACACCAACCGAGAAAAAGGCAATTCTTAACAAGTACCGAACTGCCAAATGGGTACAGAGGGATTAAAATATGAGACCACTAGGAAAAAGAAAATTCGGTGAGATATACATCACCGGCGGGACAGAGAACAGGGACATGCACAAAGCCAAATATTTCGGCAGAAAGAGATTCATGTATCGCCGTGCATACCTCAGCAAATCGGAAGCGAATGGGGCAGCAGACGCCAATCGTAATCAAGGACATCTTGCCAGAGTAATCCCACGAATGGTCTGGATAAACCATGCAGGCCACGAACTGGGTATGGAGGGGGTTCAGGGCTACGTACTGTACGTGCATTACAAAAGGACTGATTAAGATGAAAGAGATGAAGGGAAAAGGCTGGCATGAAGACTCAGAAGGCCACAGAGAAGCTGCACTCAAAGGGGCTTTAACTGACATATTAAGAACACCAATGGAAATAAACAACGACCCGCAGTTCGGGAAAGACTGGGATATTGAAATAAAAGGGATTCTTATTAAACCAGACCTGAAAACATTCATTATAGCAGAACAGCAAAAGTGGGACGATATAATATCTCCAACAATACCGCCAAATTTTCGTAACAGATACAATAAATTCATGCTTCTTGGAAAAGATTCGCCTGAGTATATAGAATTCAAGAAAAAAAATCCGAAATGGTATATTCACGAACCATTAGAAAAAATCTCAAGATTATTGAGGCGACATCGCTCCAACATTCCAAACGGTTCAATACCCAAACTGGACATTGTTAAAACAAAAGACAATTCGTTATCTGTAGAAGAACAAATGTCTCCGCTGAGGCATCGAATAATCGGGGTAGGAATATATATCAGCCGGGGTTTGTATGAACCGTATTTTGTTGACGAAAGTTTCGACTGGAACGAAAGATTTAACAGATTTACAAACTGGTACTCTATTTCAGAGTCTGGTTCATCATTTATAGATAATTTGTTGAACAGATATCCTAACAGGACGTATATTGAAAAGTTTTACGAGTCAATTTCATCATTAATTCATACCTATCAAGTCTTCCTGCTCGGCAGGGAAGGGCTAAGCGAGTATTATGCAACAGCCGAAGACAGGCGACTGGTCGATGCACTCTCTCATGGAGCAATAATGGATGAAGGGGGATATATTAACGACCCGATAACAGGAGACCGATTCTAAAGGAGGCGTAAATATGAGATACGAAATAATCGGACAGCACTGGACGAAAAATACAACCATTGAACGAGTTGTAAATGGCAAAAACAAAACAGATGCAAAGAACAAATTTGAAAAGAACAACCCACATTTTGCTATCGTTCAGATTACAGCAAGAGACAGCCCGTTCTATATCTCGGCTAAAAGAGTATCGAAAAAATGGCTGGAAAAATATTTTGGATTAAACATCGACACCAATAAATTTTCATCATTCTGGCAGACAGATGGTGGAAAAGCCACACAGGATTTTGACAGGCTTAACAACAGGACGCATGAAATTATACACAGAAGCAACTCAAAAACTTATTGGGGGAAGTTGAAATAATAAAATCAAGGAGAGTATAATAATGGCAGAAGAAAAAATTAGAGTAGAATTTAACTGGAAAAGCACAGGGGAACGAATTGATATAATAGATATTGTCATCCCTAAAGGGACAGCCACAGAACGAATAAAAGGGCTAAAATTTGAATACTCACGAATGCTGAACGTTCCTGTCTCAAAAATTGGAGCACGGATAATAATGGAACGACAAAGAACAATGGTCAAAGCATTGCCTGACAGTGTTTCTGTAAAAGTGCAGTTGAATGGAAGAAAGCGAAATATAATCTGGCAAGCTCTATACGCTAAACGGGCGCAGGGTGCCTACAGTGACAGGCCGGAAGACGCAAAAGCGTTAGAAGAGATTATGGCGTCCATGAGGGTAATTGACCAGTATCATCCGGTCGAAACCCCGGCTCAAATCCAAGAGAGGAGAAGACTGGAAATCGAACGAAAAATACGGAGGTCGTAAACCATGCCGGAAATTCTAAAGACCGGAACAAAGGTAAGATTAAAACCCAGTTTCCATGGATACAAATTCCATAAAAATGCAGGCATAGGGACGGTACAGGGCAGATGGGGAAAGACCGGATATACAGTAAATTTCGGCACGCACCAAATGGCCGGAGGAGACATAATACCTTACGATGTAATTGTGCAACCTGATGATGTTGTAGTTATAAGTAAGGCACCATGGGGATTCAAGCACCCACACTCTCCGAACATTGCCAAAGTGAACGGGTTTATCAGAGAACTACACGGCTCAGGAATAAACTCAGGATGGTCGGTCGAGGAAACAAAGTCTTCATGGAGAGCAAGCAATTCATTCCATGCAATGGATGAAGGGGGTTTCTACGATGATTATGCAGACTTCACAGTAATATTTCCCAAGAATGAATCTATGGGTGAATTCAAGCTCGAATTTAACGGTCAGGACGCCCAGAGGCTGAACCAGAAACATATGCTCAGGGAGTATCTTGAGGATACGATAGCGTACACGCTAGATAGACTGAAATTGAGGTAAATAACATGCCAAAAGGAATCATAATACACAGCGTTGGTGGAAAATATTACAAAGATGGAATAAAGACAAAAGTGCGTTATCCATCTCAGATGGGCGGGTATATTAATTACACTTATTGTTCAATAAGTGCAGCCAAAGCAAGTCTAAAAGAACTAAGTCGTTGGGCGAGAAAACGTGCAACGATAACGCCAATGAGGTAACTGAAAATGAAACTAGATGTATTGTCAAAAAGCACAAACCAGTTCATAGGAACAATCCAGAGAAAGGCAACCCACGAAAGACAGTTTGGGAACTCAGGTGCCTTTGAAATATCAGTAGGTGGAAAAAGATACTGGGGCACAGGAAAAGACGTATATCTGCCGGATATCGCAATAAGATACCTGAAATCACATGGACAAATTATGAGGGAATAATTATGGTAAAAGAAGAAACAATCACATGGGAAGAAGCCTCGAAAAAGTTAAGAGGAAAAAATATACGATTACCTTCCGGAAAAGTAATAAAAAACAAAGGCTGGGAAGAAGCCCCGGACATTTCAGGAAAAGCTCCAGAACACGTCAAAGCAGCGACCCGGAACAAAGTTAAAGGGGTCTCCAAATCCCCACAGGTCAAGAAAGAGAAGGACTGGAAAGTAGTCGCCAAAAAGGAACTGGAAAAAGAGCTTGGAGTAAAGACCAAACTCAGTAATTACCAGTATTACACAGACCTTGGAGCAATTGCACTGGAATCTACAGAAGGAGAAGGCAGTAACGGAGAACGGGAATGGATTGTATTCAAGGATGAAGATGATGCACGGGAAGCAGCAAAAGCAAAAGTAAAAGAAGACCTTGAGAACGAACCAGAAGTATTCACTCAAAGCTGGTTACAGAACTTCATTACGGTATATGATACAGATAAAAGGATAATCGCCGGGGAAGAAGCAGACAGTCAGATTGAAGGAATGGACGACGAAGAATTGGTCAAAGAAGCCGGTCTTGATGAAGAATGGAACGACCTTGAAGTTAAAAAGAACGAATTATTTGAATCTGAAAGCGAAGACGTTGAAGGAAAGTTGGAAGGGCTTCGGACAAAACAGGACGACCTCATTGAGAAGGCAAAAGACTCACTGAGGTCAAGTAAATCAGACCAGATTCAAGATGCCCTTGAAGACCCTGTAGAATACTTCGTTGAACAGCAGGGCATCTATTCCAGAGAAGACCTGATGAAACAGAGCTTTATAAGAATCGATATCGAAAAGGCAGCGGAAGATGCAATCGACACCGACGGTGTATCCCATTTCCTCGATAATTATGACGGTGCAGAATTAGAACTTCCATCGGGTGCGATAGCTTACGGGACAAACTAAAGAGGCTGCTTATGTCTGACTCATTTAAATCAAAAATTATCGCATGGAATAGACGGCGAAAAGAAGAAAAACGAAGACGACAAATTATTAAAAAAGGAGTGCAAACACTTGAAAAAGCAGTTATGTTGATGGATACGTCAGCAGATGAGGTTTTGAAACAAGGCAAGAAAAACGTGGGCTGGCGTGAACTCGCAGATGCTTCGGGCAAGGCTCCAGAGCATGTCAAGGCAGCGACCAAGAAAAATATAAAAGACGTCTCCAAATCCCCACAGATGCGATAACTTATAAAACAAATTAAAGAAAGGAAAAAAGAGATAAAATCATGGCAAGAATAGGAACGCGGAAAAAGATTGACCAGAACCGTAAAGACCTGTATAAATATGAGAACGATAACGGTACAAAGATACTTATATTCTTAATGCCAGAAACTTTATGAGACAAAACCCAAGAAAAATTTGGAGGAAATTAAACAATGTCAAGAAAATCACATGAAAGAATAGTTGAAGCATGGAAACACAACCACCCGGCAAGAGAGAAAACGATGAGTACAGACGGGTTAAATCTGTTCTCATATGATTTACAAATCGGATTGACTGATGGGGCTGGAAAGAAAATCGTCTTGGATTATACGAAAGACGGTGGCCACTTCATAAGCCAGACGACAAGCACTCAGGTAGGAGAAGCCAAGAAAGTAGCTGATATAATTAGACTAATTCCAAAAAAGAATAAAATATACCCACCATCCGGCAGTTGCACGGGAGGTTTAAGTGCGGCGAGAGCCGAATCGGATTCACTATTAAAATCGCCTATGAAGCATGAGAGATGAAAACCATGAAAGCAATATATATACTATTGTTCCTGATAGCTTTTGCAGCAGTACCTGCAATGGCACAGGAAGCAACGACATCGACATCATCGATAAGCAACCAGCTTAATAAAGTAGACTGGTCAATGAGTGCTATCACTCCTGGAAACGTCCTGTACGACGTTAAGACGACCATAGAAGACATTCAGGAATTGATAGAACGTGACCCGACCCGGAAACTCTTACTGAAACAATCACATCTCAATGCCCGGATAAAAGAGCTTGAAATCGATGCAAAAACACAAAACAGTAAGAATGCAGCCAAAATCTTACAGAAACTCCAGACAAAAAGAATGGAGATAGATTCCGCACTGGAAGACCTGAAGCCCAGATGTGCAGATACAGAAACAGGTGAAATTACTGCATGTAAAGAATTCGATACGAATTCCAGTAAGAAAAAGATATACGAAGCCGTAAAACGCCAGAACTTCGATGTACTGGGAAAACTATTGGTTTCTGAAAAAATGCCGGCACAGGCAAAAATCGGATTACAGAATGCGATAAACAAATCCGGGCTGAAAGCGGAAGTAGAGGAACCAAAAGCAATAACTGCGAATATGGTACAGACCTATAAATCAACTGCAATATCTTATGTTCCATTCAGGACAGCAATGATGACCGTTAAAGGTTCAGGAAAACAATACGCAATTGTTCTCGGTTCAAAAGAAGTTACAATATCAGACGAGATGATATTGAGCAGCCCGGACTATTATATATTCCCAACACAAGGCCAGTTTGATGAACTGAAAGGCTTGGCAGAAAGCATTAACACGAAAAAGAAATTATCGTGGCAGGATTCTATGAAACTCATGAACCTCTGGATGGAGATGGAGAAGAAAGCTGGTGGTTAAATTGACAAGACACAGTAATTTACGAGAAGCAGCAATTCATGGCTTTCAAGACGTTTTAAATGTTGATAATCGAACCAATATAAAAAGAAGAGCAAGTGTATACGATATGCACATTGCTGGTAACAAAAGCTGGAAACAACGAAAAATAGGAATAAAAACCCTGACAATTATTGGAAGCAAAGATGTTTCTAATGGGCAATATTGGTACGGTATAGATGTGGAAGGCCATGCGTATGAAAGGTTCGTTGAATTCAGGTCAGATGTATATCCATTCAAACCGACAAGACATGATTTCCCGTGGTTGTTGACATCTAGAACATTTCAGTGGTGATATCTATGGCAAAAAGAACAAATAATAAAAGAGAACAAAAAGAACTGAACTTTAAGGGAATAGCATTACTAATTGCAGTGGCAGCAGTAGCGTATATTCTATATACTAACATGCTTGCAATCCTTGTCGGCTCATTCCTGACGATAATCATAGTTTTGGTTGTCATCATGGTTGGTGCGTATTTCATCCTCCCAGCAATCGGGGTTGGTGGAATAGCAGCACTGTTCGGTGGACTCGGTGGGTTGATTGGTCTAAGCAAGAAATAGACCAACCAACCGTTATATCTTTTTTTAATACTTATTTTTAACAAAAATTCGTTATCTATTTCAACGTTCTAACCACACACATAAGTATATATATAGACAACCATATAGTCCCTAAGCATGAGATGCAAGAAGTGTGGTTCTACAAAAATTATCAAGCACGGTAAATACCAGAATCTGACAGGTGAATATCAAATCTATAAATGCAAGAAGTGTGCTAGTACACATAAAGGCGAACGGTTAAGGTGATTAAAATGACAGAGGAAAGAACCAAAACAATAGGAAAATACCTGATTTTATTCATGGGATTTATCAAAGGAACAAGACAAACACAATTTTACGAAGTATCCGTCCATCTGAAAAACAACTACACACAGGTTGAAAGAGGAAATTATACTGATAAAGAGATGGCACTCAATGCATATAGGCGCATGAAACGGGTTAGTGACGTTCATAAATTTTTGAACGCACTAAATCCAACAGATAGACCGTTAAGAAATAATGATGCAAGAATGCTATATAATCGGTGATTAAAATGACATCGAGAAAATCAAAAGGCAATAAATATTCAGGATATATACCAATCATAGCCGCAGTTCTAATAATATCTGGGCTGGCCGGGGCGTATTTCGGCCTGTTCGGAACAACCCTGAAACTTGGCTCGATAACCCCTGCACCTACCTGTGATTTCACAGTTATCGGAGTCAGTGATATCAAGACAATCAGCAACGAACCCACACTTAACAATGAAAAAATCTACTTGGTAACTGTACGTGCAGATAAGGGCGGGGAGTGCATCAAAGCGACCGTAACTCAGGACGACCTGAACAGGATGGGTATCCCGGACACGTTGCTTGGAAACCTTACACTTTCAGTAGAGCTTCAGGATATGTCACTACAGTATAAACTGTATAACGATGTTGTGATGTACAAAGTATACGAAAGCACGGCAACAGCAGACCTCTCACAACCAGTACCATACTCAAAAGCCACAAAGCTCACAACCCGTGCATCCGCTCTGGGCACGTATGTAGACCCGAACGGACAGGCACCAAAGATGAATCATCTCGGTAATTTCCCATCTGGAGGGGACGTTAATCTCATGGTCGATATCGGAAGATGGGCATACGTTATGCCGGAAGCATCAAACATTCCGTTCGGCGCAGATAAGAGCGGGAACTGGTGGGTAACACATTTTGGCGGTGTGCCGTACTACCGTGGGTATTTAATTGACACAATGCCATTCAATAAATATCAGGTTCAATTCACATTATCAAGAGACGATGAAATTCTCGCCCAGACTACGATGGACGAACAGAACAGGGTCAGTAACCTTGGAGACTTTGCAAGAATAAAAGCAATTGGTGGAAGGATAGAATCAGTATTCCCGCCACAGCCCGGCGTTGATTTCGCCGTTGTTCAGGGCGTGGAAGGAACACCGGTAAAAGACCAGTTGAAATTCGTCACAAAGCCCAGATACAGTAATTACAAAACGACACTGGATGAACTGGTAAACTTCGATAATAACTATTTCGTGTATAGCTGGGCAAACTTAGCAGGCTCTCTCGTTATAAATTCAACTCCGGTCGGAGCGACGATATACATTGATAACAGGGCAGCAGGGATTACGCCGGTAACAATCCCGGACGTAACTGTAGGCAGGCATACAATAACAGCTAAAACAACAGGGTTTAGGGATTTCGTACAGGAAATAAACACAATGCCAACAATCAATAAAGTAGCAATAAACATGGCACTGTTACCGCCACCAGTCCCGCCAGCCCCACTCCCCCCGGCAGCACCGGTTGCCAGAGACCCCGGAGTAGGCCGGGAAACGATTACGGATAAAGAAAATACCCTGAATAACATGCTTGGTCTCATGTCCACGGAAACAACAACACCAAGAGATTGTGTTCTGGATGTACCATCTTTATCCGTCGTGTGCAGGCCGACCTATCCGGTGACATATCCTGAGTTCCAGCTACTAATAAAAGCAAAAACAATTGCAATGCAAATAGACGCCGGAATTCCGAAAATCCTATCCGTAGATGGAGGGACGTCCACAGAGGGGGTAACCTCATATGAAATAGTGAAATTCAAGAATATAGGAAAAGTACCGGACTCGTTTGATATCTCACTACAGTCAAAGCCATCGCTGTCAAGTGGAGTCCAAACATTTACCTTGCCGGCGAATGGTGAAAGCACAGCAACCATCCCATTCAGCGGAGCAGCAGGAAACTATTCTGCAAAAATAGTAATGCAATCAAAGAACAACCCGTTATCAAAAACATCAATGCCAGTAAATATCAACATTTCAAAGAACACATTGCCGTCTGAAATCGAAAAACTACAGAAACAGACGGGACTCCTTGAAGACCTGATTGGAAGTGGATACGCATGGGTAATAAACGCCCTGATAGCTCTACTGGTTGTCGGGATAGTAGGTGCCGGATACTACATATACTTGAAACGGAGATAACTATTATGGCATCAAAACAAACCTATAGCAACCCGAATGTTACCCTTGCAATAGCGGTTCTAGCTATACTAGTACTATATTTTGCGGCGATAACAATACCGTTCGGAAATACTAAAGACGTATACATTGACTTTACGGTACAGAAAGAAATCCTCGCCAGTCCGAAACTCATTGAGGTCACTGCACGGGTTCAGCCCTCAACATTATGGGAATCTCCCGGATTCTTGGGAGCCATATTCGGGTTGCAGGCAGGCGATGTATCAGTATCGGCACAAACCGAAACGGTAAAGAAAATCATTAAAGTGGGCGACGTAACAGTAGCATTCGATAAACAGGAACGAATAGTCCTGAAAGACGTTCCGCTATCGGAAAACAAAGCGACTCTGATTTTATATGAAGGCACAACAGTTAAAGAAACAAAGGTGATTGGAATATGAAGAGAGTAGTAAACAAGAGCGAAAACATTGCGACGCCAGTTATTATCGCAGCGTTATTAGTCCTAGTTATTGCTGCACTACTTGTCAGCACAGGTATTGTAGATATCAGGAACTTGAAACTCGGTGCAATCACCGGGTCATCGGGGTTTACAGTGAACAGTATCACATCACCAGCGATAATCTCAAACGACCAAGACCTCGCTAATGCCAATTTCTTAATCTCAGTCACGGTAAACGGTGGTGGCCAGTCGATAGTGGGAACAATCGGAGAATCGGACTTTCAGAGATGGTTGCCGAACCTTGACGTCAAGTATCCATTAGAAATCAGCATGGGCGGAATCTCTGAAACCCTGAAATATCCAATCAGGAACGACGGAACCCAGATTACCCGGTATACTTTTACAAAAGTATATCGAAAAGACTTTTGGAATGGTGCACAATGTCTTGGTTCCCACGCATCCTGTATTGTCGTGAAAGATATAGCAGGATATTCGGGAACAGGTAATGATATGGTTATTCTTGTTGATGAAGTGCCTGTAGGAGTTTACGGTTCGTTCGGAAACCCGGAATATCAATGGAAAGGCCAGATGACTGTAAGCATAAACAGCATTCCAATAACACAAACAATCGGTTCCGCTGAATCGGCGGGGTCGCTTGATTTCAAGAACAGTGCAGGTGAACAAATCGTTCATGCATCATGGGCTGGGAATTTACTCACAGGTCAGGCGTGGCCGAACCAGAATAATTTTATACCGACATACAGCTACACAACACCGAAATGGAAAGTTGCAGATAAAAAGTATCTAACGCCATACCTTTCAAACAGGGAAGATGTAGTAGCCCAGTTAGCAGTCGTCCAGTCGAAAATAGATACCTGTTATAAGAACATCGATACTAATGACCCATATTGTGCAAAACCACGAGATGACCTGTTATCCGCAATCAATGTATACAATGCAAACGAAGATATTCTGGAATCTCAGGACTCGGTAATCACAGACGTTTCATCTACCGGCGGCGGCGAAATAGTAAAATCAATTACTGGTGGTCTTAATGACGGAACTGTAATCGAATCAACAGACCGGAGAATAGCCAGTCCCGTATTACAATTAATTGTAAAAGCGGACAAACTGGGTGTTCTAATACCAGTCGGAAAACCTGAAATCGTATCAATAGATGTACCATCATTCTCAAGCGGAGATAATAAAGGTGTAGCAATAGTAACTGTAAAAAACACCGGGTCAGGCACAGGCACGTTCTCAGCAACATTCCCGGCGACCAGCACATTCTCGCCAATAAGCAACGTTGAATCGGCAAAACTAACATTGGCTCCGGGTGCAACCGGCACAATAGCGGTCTATATCGGACACGGAGCAACAGCAATATCAAAGACAGAAACAGCTACGATGAAAGTATATGATTACAACAAACCGAGCAATTACGCTACTAAAACCTTTACAATCACAATGACCGTCCCGAAAGCATGTACACCGGGGACAACGAGAACTGATAGTAAAATAGTGTATACCTGTAATCAGGACGGGTATGGAGAAACCATTACCCTTGATTGTACTGGTAAAGCATTGGATTATAATAGTGGAAAATATTCGTGTACAACAACTGCAAACACGACAGGTAAAGGCACTAATAGCGGTGGTGTCCCATCAGGAGAATTGATTGAGGCGACCAGATTGAACTGGTATGAAACCAACTCCGCAAAGGTTCTTGCAGGTCTGATAATCCTGTTAGGGTTATTACTGATATGGAGGAAGCAAAATGAGTAAACTGAAATTCTGGCTGGTATTAGTGCTTATTGCATTAATCCCATTCGCATCGGCAGCAGGGCAAGTTACTGTTGTAAAGAGAGAACTCATAGATAACCAGTACGGAATCTTTACAAGCGTGCTGGGAATCGGAAATCAAATCTATAAAGTGACGTACAGTGACGGAACAACAGCAGAGGTTTCCATATCAGGAAAAACATTAAGTCTTGGAGCGATAACAGAAATTCCAAGCGGCACCAACATTGATACCAGTGTATGTTATAATGCCAAAACAAATGTAAGAGTTAAAACGATTCAGGACAGTGCAAATAGTTTTACGGACACCCACAGGATAGAAGTATGGGAAAACGACCTTGGCGGAAGTGTAGATTTATTATTAGCAAACTTCCCGACAAATAAAGTATATGACTCCAATCAGTTCCAGTCATCATCAACGATTTCAACACCATATAGTATAGAAATCCCATACCGTGGATACACTGCTGGCCAGACAATTCCTTTCATGGTAGTAGAATACCAGATGAAAAAAGACGGAACATGGGTTCGGCTGGCAAACCCCGGATGGGGAGTAACATCGACATACATGTTAAATATAATATGGTATAATTCATACCAGTCAGGAGCTGGAAGGGGCGCATTAACAGGAGGAAATTGTAAATATCCGGTACCACAACCGACCGTAGCTGCCACTCCAACACCAATCCCGGTGTCTACAAAAACAATTCAGGTGATATCAAGTCCATCAGGAGCCACAGTAACTTCATCAGGCCAGACCCTCGGAACAACCCCATTCAGTCTAAGCCTCGATTCAAGTTCAGCGAAGATATTGACATTTACATTAGCGGGCTACACTTCAGTAGCAAAAGGTGTAGATATCAATACAGCGTCACCAGTAAGCGCAGTATTTATATCAGCATCACCGACCCCTGCAATTGGCGCAATTACACCGACTCAAACCCCAACGCCGGTTCCAACGATGGGTACGCCAAATGAGCCAGCCCCAACATCAACTGCATCCGGGGAAACAGGTTCAGCAATCGTTGAAACTGAAATACCATCCGGGGGCGCAGTAATAACCTATGAAAAAGAATCAATACTGACGAGCACGAATATTCTCATAGCCATCATCGCAATAGCCATCGTTTACATAGGTTACACAAAACTTCACATAAAGGAAGGTAAGAGCAAAGGAAAGAGCAAAGGAAAGAAGAGGACGTAAATCATGGCAAAAATACATGGATGGAGAAAAGTAAAACATCTTCAGATAATATCCGATATACCTTATGCCCAGCATCAGTGGGTAAATGAGATGACTGGGCGACACATTACAATATACCCATTAACCGGGTCAAACAATAAATTTGTAGTGACTCCGATTTCGGGGATAGAATCATATGGAATGACCAAAGCAATACAAGTTGCACGGGATTGGATGCGTACTCACCAAAGAGGCAGAAATTAATCAGTCACTAAGGATGTGAAAACAATGTCTACCGCAAAAAGAACAAGAAAATTCAATGGTAAAATATTCGAGTTCAGTGAGGCGTATTATAACCCTACACATGATAAAAAATACCATTTAGAAATGACTGCAAACTCACTCAGAGCAAGTGGATATTTGGTACGAACTATCAAAACACCACAAGGATATGAACAGTGGATTAGAAAAAAGTAGAGGGAAACAAATCATGGCAAAAGATATCGGTGTAAAAATAATAGAGAAAGACCTTCTGAAGTACGGGTTAAGAGTAAGCCAATGGTCTCCCGGAGACGGCTGGACTCGGCACAAAATCACAGACATGGACGGCAGCAGAGACCATAGCCAGAACATGACATTGGTTGAACTAAGAGCATGGTTTCGGGGATTCATGTTCGCAAAAGGTAATACAGGCTGGTAATCAGAACCGGAACTTAAAATGAAACAGAAGTTCTTCATGCTGGTAGCGACACTGGTTCTCCTGACATCAACCCAGTTCGTATCAGCAGAAGAACTAAGGAAAATCATAAAGGAAGAACGTATAGAAAGCCAATACGGAGTTATAGGCGACTTTTTCGGAATCGGGGATAGACTTTATCGTGTCACTTATGAAGGCGGAGTGCAGGAACGGGTCTGGAAGAAATCGGGTTCATTACTTTCAAAAGCCACAATAACGGAACTACCATTAGGGCTGACTATAAACGAGGGTCAGACCGCAAATTATACTTTTAAGGCTCAAGCACCGAATCTTCCCAGATTTACAGGGGGAACAGGGTTCGCTCAACACAGATTTAGAATATATGACGATACCGAATCCCAGCAGGTATTGGCAGCAGAGATAATAGACTCACAAATTCCAGTAGCAACCTCAAAACAAATAGGTTTCATAATACCGGGTACATTACCGGCGGGGAAGCGATTTTATTTTATAAAAGAAGACGTAAAAGACAGGACGACAGGAATTTGGGTCTCAGGCGTAGACTCACAGTCATCAGAAGGAAGATTCGAAATAGATATAACACCTAAAGCAGTAACTCCAGTCCAGACAAAAACGATTCTAGTAGATACAATACCAACAAACGCCACAATAACGTATCTCAACTCGCCAATAGGAGTAACAGCAAAGGATTTTGTATTAGAGACCGGCCAGACAAAAATTTTAGTATTCAGTCAGGCAGGATATGTTACGGTAATGAAAGGACTATCTTTTTATTCAACAATTCCGTTCATAATTACAATGAATAAAGTGGCAGTCGTTGTTCCGGCGGTGGAACCCATCCCTGCAACGACAGTGCCGGGAACAACCCCGAAACCGACAGTATCAGAAACAAATTTATCGTTAAAAGAGCAGGCGCCATCATCCGGGTCAAGTTCAGGGGGAACTGGAGCAGGAACTAAAGCAAGTTCACAGCCAATCGCAGAAACAACGGCAAACCCGCAAGATATCGCCAATGCCTTCAGGTCATCAGTATCAGGAATAAACGATTCACAAGCATCAAACCCACAACCGTTAACAGGGAACAAAATCATTTACAACATCGGATTAGCCGGAATAATTCTGGTAGTTATATCAGTCATAGGCTATGTGGCCTACACAAATATGTACGTACAGAAAGGTAAACAGAAAAAGAAAATGACTAAATCACTAAAGAATAAAGGAGGAAAAATGTGGTATGAGTAACCAAAAGAAGAAACTATGGCTCCCAAAACTAAAAACGGGCGCATTATCACGAATGCTCCAGATTCCTGAAGAGAAAGATATCCCGATGGGTCTGCTTACAAAAATCAAGAAAGCACCTGTCGGCACGGAAGTAACAAACCCATATCCAATCGGTATCCGTATAATTCATGTCACACCATTACTGAAAAAGCGAGCGGTACTAGCGCACACACTTAAAAAAATGAAACGGAGGAAGTAATATGCCATATGCAATATACATTTCAACATACGACAAAAGAGGATGGTCAAAATTTGAAAGACATGGGGCAACGGAAAAAAAACCAGATGCCATACGCTTTGCAAAAGATAAAAAAGCAAGAGCTAACCATCCTCAAAGATATCGTATAAGGAAAATAAAAGGTACACAAGGTTATGCAAATCTTGTAACGGGAGAAACACATCTCCCTATGAAAAAATCCCACACGGGTAGGAGGTAATCATGGCAAGCGGAAAATTTACAACCCCGATACAAATAGACCTTAAATTGGAATTAATAGGAGTTGCATTCTAATGAAATGGAAAACAAAAGCAAATAAGGCGATTAAAGCCATAAAAGAGGACGAATTCTTCACATGGAGTAACCCACTCGTGATAATAGTATTTGCGCTTGTGATAATATGGATAATTGAAATCGTAATGAAGTGAAATTATGAAAACTATAAGAAAAAAATTACCGAGAAGTTATTTAAAGAATATTATCTCCCAAGGAATTCAGGATGAACGAGCCGCAATCACGTATTATGAATATTTGATTCCTGAAATAGAAAATGGGAACGATAAGCGGTCACTTCTGCATATCCTGAACGAAGAAAAAGACCATTTAAAAATACTGGAAAAGATAAATAATAAACCCTAAATCATGCCCACCCCACTCGTAAATGGAAAAGAACGAAGTCGTAAAACAACCGGAGCATGGTGAAGAAAGCGATAGGGTTGTGATATTATGGATTGGGAAAAGCTAAATAGACCCATTGTGACTATGACAATAGTATTAGTAACAATGGAAATCAGTTTAATTGCAATCGCTATTACGAACAAGTCCTATTATTACCAGTTAAAAAATCCTATTTATTATCTTTCCGTATTTGCCCTAGCTATGTGTTTTAGCGGGTACGTGATAAATCAAAAGTATCTGAGCTCAAAAAATTAATTTCTATTTTTCAAACACAATTTTCAGTCTATACTTAGAGAATCTATATAAGTAAGTAAGTAAATAACCACTTATATGAGATGTCATTTTTGTCATTCCCCGGACACCATCAAAGCCGGTGTACACATTAAAAAAACAGGAAGATTCCAGAGGTGGAAATGTAAAAAGTGCGGTAGAATATGTATTGGCGGGAGGAAACGGAAATGAACGCATCACAATGGACAACACTAAAAAAGCAGCCGGACAAGGCAAAGAAAATGCTCTCAGCCCTGCACATGTCCTCAGCATACCTGAAAGTGTCGTGGGATGAACTGGATGAAGGGGAGCAGCGGAAAATTTCCCAATGGATTGCCAAGAACGGCTCAGGATGGTTTGAGAAGGGCGAACCAACCTCTACCCCGGAAGGAATCAAGGTTGTGGCTCCAAAGCACCGTAAAGCGGCCATAAAGAAAGAATCTGAAGTTGTGCTCAGGAAGCCGATGAAAAAGGAAAAACCCGTCAAACCTGTACGTACAGAAACAAAAGGTATCATTCCAAAACCGGTCAGGGATATATTCACGAAAGAGCAGATACAAAACCCATCGGAATTCTATTTTGCAGAGTTCGGAGACAGAATTACTATAGAGAAAAAACCAATTGGAGAGGATGTTTATAGGTCATCATCAGATAGAATAAACATTTCAACCCCAATGGTAACGAAGCATCTCAAAAAAGAAGAACTCAATGAAATACAGGGCTGGTTAAAGTCAAAAGGAGAACAGCTATTAGCCTCGAACGAATACGTAGAGACACCGGAGAGAACGGATAAAGAGATAGATGACCTCTTTGAGAAACTGGAATTAAAGATTGGGGACATTGTAATTCATAAAAAGTATAAACTCCAATATAAATATTTGGGAATTAAGATGGGGCGATATGAGTTCGAGAGTATGCGGGGTGGAAATACAAAACAACTCTATAAATTCGAGGTCATAAGGGATTTTACAAAAGAATCCGAACCAAAGCCCGATGAAGACGACCATTCCACACTGGAACGGGCAAAGAGAGCAGGCATTGACTTAGAAGGGCTTTACATTGACGATTCAGAAGGTATCAGGTTCAGAATGCTTGACGGTGCATTCAAAGGCAAGACAGCATTCAGGTGTCCGGAAGATTACCGTGGTCTGGTATTTAACAGCAATTCGAAATTATCCTGTGGCGAGCACGGGGCATTGACCTCCCCGGAAAATGCAATAGACCTGAGAAAGATAGGTATTGATGATAAAACAACAAAGTGGGCACGTCAGCAGTTCAAAGGCTGGTTGGCCGAAGCGAAAGAGGAAGGATTTAATACAGTAGCCGCACACGTTGATTCTTTGAAAGCAAAAGACGGCAAAAACGGATACGCACAATACGCCGAACTCGGCAGAGGTTTGGAAGAGACCTTCGCAACAGCAGCGAAAGGAATAAGCCGGGAAATCGATGAAGAACTGGCCGCTGAAAAGAAGAAATCCGAGCCGGAAAAATCAGATAAGAAGTCATATTATAAAATTGTTTCGAAAGATGGAAAATACGTTAAAGAACTAATCAAAAAACCCTATCCATTCGAATATGCAACTATAGAATTCGTTTCGCATTTTGAAGGTTCGGATTGGCATACAACGGAAGTGACAACGGGGCTAAAGTTCACGTCTGGAAAATCAAAAGACGAATCGGAATCGGCTGCAAAAGAAATTATAGAAAAGCATGGTGCTGTGTGGGTAATGGAGCAAATAAAAACAGCAAAACAGAGTCTGGAAGAGGCACAAAGGAAACCGGGTGGAACTTAAAATGAATAAAGACGATTTGCGCTATGTGAGATATTTATTGGGGAGCGGCATGAAAAAGTACAGTCCATGGTGGTAAATAATGGCCGAAGAGACCCCGATGAAGTATAAGAAAGGCAAAGGCTGGCACGGGGATACGCCCGGCCACAAAGCAGCAGCAAATAAAAAAGTTGTTAAAGGAATCTTAAAAACCCCAATGTACAGAAAAGAATTCACCTTACAGGATGCTAAAAGAATAGGCAACATATTGGGAGTTGACTGGACAAGAACACCTGTTAAAGAGTACAGGGTCGGGCTAAATATGGAACTTGGTGAGCACGGGCGCAAAGGCGGAGATGTAACAAACATTACAAACGACGATGAATTAACCGTAGGAAAAATTGCTCTTGCCCATATCACAGAATTCCCAAACTATTACAATGATAAAACGGGATTACCGGTGATGGAGAGAAAATTAAAATCATGACGAACCCAGAAAAAAAGAATCCGGGGTGGAAAGAAAAACCACAGACAATAATAACTCGGAAAGGAGTTCAGGAAAAGGCTCCTAGACATTATGAGGTGAGCGTTAAGAAAGACCTCGTAGACGTGCTCAGACAGCCTCTTGTCATGGTAGACAATACTGCGCCAGTAATAAAAGAGAAACCCATCGTTGCGAAAAATCCAGTGGAACAATTCATCGAGCGTCGATATGTATATCAAGGAGCATATACAATTATTAGGGAAACACTTCAGAACAGTGAACGAATATCCCGTGACAGAAAAGTACCTGTAGATATAACGATTACATTCAATGATGACTCTTATACTATAGAAGACAATGCAGGCGGCGTCAATAAAAACAATATTGATACCGTTTTTAATCTTGGAGTATCAGGATATGAACATTTAGGGGAAGAGACACAACCGTTCGGAGAAGGTTTTATCTCATTTATCCTTCTTTTTGGAAAAGTAGAAGTAATTTCAAATGACATTGACGCCGAGTTTGATTTTGCTTGGATTGAAGAACAATATAAGAAAGACCCAAAATTTGATATGATGAAGGCTTACAAAGTTGCAGAATACTCATCGGATGAAACATTGGGCGCAAAACAAAAATTCATAGCAAAATTCACGAAACCGCTTCCATCATATAATAAAGAAAAAGCGATTAAAATCGCAAAAGAAATTGCAAAAACCATGCCAGTTCGTTCAATAACAATTAACGGCGAACTTGCAAACAACAAAATTAATTTCAACGAAACCCCATACGGATACGTCAGGGTCGAAAAGAAATACGGTGAAAAAGAAGGCATAATCGGGTACTTTACAGCAGGCGGGGAATATGATTATATAAAACTCTTCGACCATGGTGCCCCGGTCGGGAGCATATCAAAAGAAGTCGTAGATAACAGGTATGGTAATCTTCCAGCGATGATGGGTAATATAAACATTATGCATACCTTTTACGGTCAGGCGAATAAAAGCAGGGACGGCTGGATTACCGACGACAGGATTGAAAGAACTGAAAAATTCATTAAAGAACTCGCACGGGACTATGCAATAGAATTGATAGATATACTATCAGATTCACAGATAGAAAAAGTCCAGCATTTTATCAGTAGATACACAACATTCAACGATATAAAATACCATATCAGGTTCGAGGTTATCGAACCGGAAATCGTAGAACTGGTCACAAAAGTCGAACGGGATTTACATAAAGACCTCTCGGAAGAGAACTTCAAACTCCACATGAGTGAAATCCTGAAATCCCCGTCAAAATTAAATGAAGCTGTCTCAAGAGCCAAGGATTACAGCCCGAAAATAGATGCAGCAGCATATAATGAAAAACAAAAACAGTTAGAACAGGAACATGCAAAACTCCAACAGGAGAAAGCGGAACAACAGCCAGACCCCGAACGTTCATCCAAACCAACTCCTGAGCAGCAGGGCGTACAGGAAAAACAGGACGTAATCAACGAGAAGCAGCAAGACCTGAAAGAAGAGAAAGAAGCAACGGAAAAGAAACAAAAAACAGTAGTAGAAAAAGTAAATGAATTTCTCGAAGCAAGAAGCGGCGGAGGAATGACATTCGCTAAATGGAAGAAAGAAACCTTCTGGTGCGACCGCAAAGACGTAGAGCAGTACGCCGATACTCTGAAAATGGCGGGATACTATAGAATCAATATAGCCATCGCAGAGAACAAGTTCCAGAAAATGGGTTTTGAAGCGTTTGACAACTTCGTTCATATCAGCGAACTTGAAAGCAGTATGCATTTAATCCCGAAGATATCCAGCCCCGGAGCACAGAATGCAAAGGAGCGAAGGATAGAGTTCATTATGCGGGCATTCCTTGATGCAGCAGGCTATAACAACGTAAAAACAGTTATTGCAAATATTACGGGACGCAGGGTAATAAGAATCCAGAAGACTGATAAGAAAATAGATGAAGAATTCGGACTCGTGGCATATGCAGAACCATCGACGAATTCAATCTATCTCCAGCGTAAAATCGGATTCGGCACAGCAGACGGAACCACGGATTATACAGGTGTAAAAGCCCTTTATCCATTCCTTGAATACAACGATTTTCCATTAGAATCAAAATCAATCGGCATGGGAGATATAGCAGTATTCTCAAAAATCAGAAAAACACTCTCCCATGAACTGGCTCATCTTGTATACAAGACAAAAGACGATACGGCAGACCACTATAAGGCTATCGTTATAGTAGATTCTAAATTCGATTCAGTCATAGCCGAATTCAAGGCATCATCAAGGATATCCGATTCTTTGGACGGTCTGAACAAGAAGGCCAGAGACCGTATAGGAGTCCAGAAAGGCGATAAGACGGTTATCACAGTGACAAAAGGAACGGAAGGCCAAGTCGAGAAACAGGAAGTCCCTGCGCTCAGGAAGATGACACTGAGCGATATCTATCGTCAGGCCATAAGCAGGGAACTAATTACCTATAAAGAGATGATAGAGAAATACGACGATATTGAAGACCTCCAGAGAGCAATTAACGCCGGAACGTACACTTTCACCGGTTACAAAATAGGCGACCTTGTTTTATATAATGATTCTTATTTTAATGAGGAAAAGAAAGGAACAATAAAGAAGACAGGTCATTTCGGGTCAACATCAATAGAGATACAGAGGGCAGACGGTTTTACTATTATTTACGTTCCGTTAGAAAAAATAATCAGAAAACTCGATAAAGTAAAACCGAAATACCTAAAAGGTGAAATATTCGTAGACGATAACAATCTCGCCAAAACATATGCCCAGATACTAGAATATTATAACGCAGGAGATTTCCCAATAGAATCCGGGAAGTTCAAACCAACAGGATTCAAAATCGGAGACAGGATAATATTCCGGCGGGAAGGCAACGATGGAGTAAGAAAAGGCATTATAAAATCAGCCTCAGGATACATCACAGCACGGGAAGACGACGAAATAACACCAAAAGAAAGGCATTATGATGTATACCTCGACATCGGAGACTTCACAAAAGAGGAAGCTCCGTCCAGACAGCTATCGTTTGAAGATTTATTAAAAGAAAATTAGAGGAAGACCATGCAAGCAAGACCGGAGAAAAAACATAAATCGGGAAAATATGAAGTATCAAATTTAGAATGGATGATAATAGTGGGTTTTTTTTTGTTCGGAGTCGTCTGGTCGTTAGTTATAGTTCCAATACTGACAGGGAACAAATGGTATTTAGAGCTTAATCCGCCATCGCAATATATTATATATAATATAGGTTCAGTAGTGATGCTTACAGGAATATTGGGAATACCGCTAGATTATTTCTTTGAAGGCGAAATAACAATAAGGGGAATGATATCTGGCGGAATTACTTCCTTCACTCTTTTTGCACTCTTGGATTTATGGCAACCACCGTTTGCTTATGGATGGAACGGGAACTTTCTCATACTGAACCAAGAAGCCCTGTCAGGCACGGCAGTAGACAGTGTATTAGGATGGATATGGAATGGTCTTGGAATTCACGGGCACTTATTATATATTTTTATTTATGTTATTTCACCAGCCATTGCATTAACAGCAAATGCAATATTTCTGAAACCAGACCAGTTATTGAAATTAATTGAGAGGTGAATTGTGCCATTCAAAGACGCAAAATATAAACATATCAGGCGCAGACCGCCAAGTACACTCGTTGAGGGAACATATTATACTGTGCCGATTTCACATACAAAAGCAAGGGGTATATATCCAGCAGGAACAATTGCCCGGATAGCAACATCAAAGAAGACAGGAAAAGTGGTCATTCAGGCAATCTTAATACCATTGAACCAGAAATAATTATTACACCAGCTAAAGGTTGGGGGATAATCTCTACAAAGAAAACTCTCAAAGAGGTAAATCATAGCAAAAGTATTCAAGGCATGGATTAAAAACAGGAATATGGTATGAAACGAAAAACCCGGCAAAAGCAGGAAAAACAGATAGACCAGACAAGAGTTGTAGCTTTGCTGGCAATTATCATACTTGTCATAGCGATTTTCGTAATAATCAATAATCCAAAGTCACTCAATCTCGGAACTATCACCGGGGGCGTAGTAACAGAATACAAGACGCCCGTGAGTGGAACGGTAACAATATCCTATGTAGTAAACACATGGAACGGCAGACAATGGTACTGGCCTGACCTTGATTATTACCAGTACAACTATGACCTAATCAACACTGAAACCGGAAAAGTAATAGCGCGGGGAAATTCATGGCGATTGATTCATAGCGTCTCGGACAGCATTACTCTTAAAATGAACATACAGGGGACGTATAAATACAGGCTACAGGAAACAGTAATCTTCCTGAAAGAAGGCGGTAAGACAATGAACGGAACGGCCAAGGATTTTACCGTTATTGTTGGAACCGGTATCAATCCAACTCCAACCCCTCCCCCCAGTGCAGGTACAGGAGGAACAGCAACGGTAATATCAGAACCGATTGAAGAGGTAACAGTAATCACAACCCCGGAACCAACAATAACGTTCCAGCCTTATGATGCCGGGGCACCAATCCCGACACCAGCGGAAATAAAAATAACACCAACGGTGACGGCAACACCTGTACATACAGGAACACCCGTGATAACAACAGTTCCGCCAGTTCAACAAACAAGTACCGATGATAGTGACCTGACCTTTGTTCCAGCCCCAACAGCAACAGAAACCCCGGTAAAAGGGATACCGGGTTTTGAAGGGATTCTGGTCATCATGTCATTAATCATTATGGTAAGGAGCTGGAAATGGTAAAATCACATATGCGGACACTTAAGCAAAAAAGCCGGGATAGGTATCAATATGAGATGAAGCAGGCTCGTAAAGTAGCTGTTATTATTAATCGCACTATAGAAGAATTCATTTCAAGCGGTAATGGATACAGAACACCATATGATATTAATAACGGCGGGTGTGAAGAGTTTGTGCAAGTCCTGTTAGTAAAACTCGGCGGAGAGACCGACAGAACGTTTATTCTAGCATCAGATATGTTCGGAGATTACGGTATTTTACAAAGAAATTTCAAATCAGTATATGGAAATTTACCGGCAAAAGTAAAGAGGGATGTAAATTTAGGCGGGCACTTGTGGGTATATCATAACGGACGTCATTATGATGCAGAAGCACCGGAAGGGGTAAAGAACTTCCTGCATCTTCCAATATTAAAAAAAGCAGTAGATAAGGCGGCAAAATAAATGGCACGAGGGAACTGGAGAAACTGGGAATCAATAAATTGTGCGGGCTGCGAAGCACCCGTCTACAAAAAAGACTCCAAAAGACTTGGTGGAGAACGGTATTGCCAATCCTGTTTTAATAAAGCTAACGTAAAATCAACAATAACCTCAATAGATGATTTACCAGATTACGTTAAGAAGTACGCCCGGATGTGGAAAAACTCACCAAAGGCTATTATTATCGTTTTTCCCTTACCGGGTATGTTAACCGAAACGACTAAAGCAACCGACAACTTTACAGAACCCGATGTGATACAATATGAAAAAATATATTAAACAAATAAATAATATAAAAATATATAGGGATTTGAGTCAAAAAGGTACAGTAAATGAATTTATCGGTATGTCCCCAAAAAATAAAATATGGATACACTATTGGGATTTAAAAGATGTGGAACAACGGGCAAAAGAAACAACGGTTTTTCTGGCTAAACAAACGATTGCACGGCTAAAAACAACATTAAATAAGCGAAAAATGTATGTAAAACGTATACAAAGAGATGGCAATCGAACATTGCTATTTGGAGACGAGCGGGAATATCATGTAATAGCAAAAAAGAACATACATATAAGAATCGGGGATATGATTGAATATGAACCGGAAGGTTTAAATTTTGGGTGGTTCAGAAAAAAAAATCAATGATTCATCTGTGAACTCTTAATTGATTATGGAATTACACACCGGACGGAGAACTGCTTTACCGGAAGAACATCCCTGTATCGGTAATAGTAAATAAGGTGACTATAATTATGATGGAAACTGAAAATCAGACAGCACAAAGGATATCATATGAAAATGCCCTGAATACAATTCGTGTACAGGAAGGAAATGAGTTCGGATTCAAGGTAGATATTGTTTTCGAAACTGAACAGGAAGCGCAATCAATTTTCAACAGAATCCCAAAATCATATAGAATGCGGCTTGGCACTTTATTATATCCACATCTTAATATTAGAAGACCCTTACTATCAGTTTCTATCAGCTTTATTCCAGACGGAACAACCGGACAGGTCAACGAATCAGGAAGAGCAAGAGTCCCGAAAATCAAAAAGATATTATCACAACTTTTACCACATCGGCGAGTAACAACAACAATTATGGTTCCGGCTCCGGGCTCCAAGAACTCATTCACGCGGGGAAAACAATTCGCTGGCTGGGTTTGAATTTAATCAACGCCGATTGTCTCATATTAATACCCAGTTTCCAAGCGGAACACAAGTACAGGGGTCGCATTCAATAACAGAGCATCCGGTACATGGCGAGAAAACCCCATTTGATACAAGTGGGGCGAACCGACTCTTCGGTTTCGCATATATACCCACCGGTTCTTTTTCCGGGACTAATTTCTTTAGTTCGGTCTTTCCGGCAGGAGTGATAATGAGATAGAAACTACATTTATCCTTTGTCCGGGTCAGGAACAATTCTTTTTCCAGCTTTAGCACGACTTTAGAGACCTGCCTGTGCTCAAGCCCAAGTCTCTGCCAAACATCCTGCTGGAACACAGGCAACATCTCAAGTATTTTCGTTCGCAATTCTATGGATTTCATGGGAAAGCAATATTAGGAGCTAAAGAAGATAAAGGCTTCGAATTAGGTGCTGAAATCTTGACGAAACCAGCGTCGTTCTGCTCTGGTTGCCTCTGGTATCCATATCTGATTTTGATTCTCATTAATTTACTTCCTATACGAATACTTGAAACACAATTACGATAAAGGTATCCACAGACCCACCCCTTGGCTTCATGTGGAACTAAAGAAATTGGAAAGCTGGTATTGATTCAAAGGAATAGGAGCGGAAATGATATACCTGCAATCATAGCACAAGAAATTGCCATGGAACTGAGAACCCGATTATTTACGAGTAACTTTTAATGAAATCTCATCTTCGTTTTGTCTAATAATATCCACGGTATCGCCCGGTTCTAAAAACTTACCCAGAGACAAAGCAACGGTATTTCCATCCCTCCTTGCGGCAATAATTACGGATTTTGGATACTCTGAATAAGTCATATCTCATTGATATAATGTGATATTCAGAACATTAGCTTCAGGAGAATGCACGAGGTATTTTTGTCCCAATTTAAATAAACATACATTCGATATAATACAAGTTCCACCCTTTTTTCTTGCCGTCATGAAGGATGTGGTTCTTAGGCGAGATTTCCTATTTTTACGCACAATACTGGTCTTTTTTTTCTCCGCCTTCATGAACAACATCGGCTCCACAATTGCAACTTTATCTTCAAATTTATTTATTATAATTTTACTATCTAATGGGATTATTGGCTCTGCCGATTTACCCTGATTGCAGTCTGTACAAGAAGTTATCATATTATCAGTGTTATCCGAACCACCCAAAGACAGTGGAACGATGTGGTCAATTTCTAACGTGGTTTGGTCTGCTGTCCGGCCACAGTATTGACAACGAAACCCATCTCTACGAAGAAGTTTAAAACGCAAACGCTGTGATAGTTTTGCTCTATGGGTTTTGATAAGACTTGTATATTTAGAAGTCGAAACAATAGTTTTATCGCAAATTAATTCAGTTTTGGAATTATCAGTATCTTCCATAAGCCTGTTCTCCCAACCACTTATGATGTTAAATGTAAGGCATTTGCTCCCAATAACCCTCGTTTCCGTCATGGTAATTATATCATTCTGTTCAAGACGACTTAATCGGTCACGTAAGGTGCTTCTTGGGATATTAAGCACTTTTGACATCGAACCGATTGTATGTTTGTCTTTAATACATAACAAAATTGGCTGATATTGTTTATTCCAATTTTCAATAATCTTCTTTCGTTTCAAGGATATCATTTTTTCTTTCCCTATCTATAATCTTAAAAACAAATTCATTTGTTGTAAAACGCAATAGTTCAATTTTCTCACCGGGATTTAAATACTTTCCAACGGAAAGAGTAACGGTACGTCTATCATTTCTGGCAATTGAAATCTTCGGTTTTAGAAAAGTAGAGTTCACAACCTTATGCCCCGGAAGTTTTTGAATTTTTAGAACTGTGTGGGCGGGAGAAGAAACGATATACTTTTCGCCAGCCTTAAAATGAGTCTTTGAAGCGATTATACAGGTTCCCCCCTTTCTCCGTGCAGTTATAGTTTTTACCGAGTCCATGTTTTCAAGATAGAAACTTAATTACGATAAAGATATCTAAAAGTGCGTCCAAAACCCGTTACATCAAAAAAGGACGCACAAACAGCCACAGCATACCGACGGAAGGAAACGTGTGTCCAAAAAGTGCGTCCAAGCCCGTTACAAACCCAAAAAGGACGCACAAAACGCCTCCCAAAGCCGACGGGTTTTTAGGAAGTTAGTCCGTTAACGGGAAAAAAACACCTGAATTTCAACTGGAGCATAAAAAAAGTCCGTTACCCCCAGTAGGCTGTAGAACCTGACGTAAAAATCCGTTACTCAAAAAATTCCTTCGTTCAATATCGAATTTATCGTATAAAATCTCATATCCGGGATATTATTTTATCAATCCAATCGAAAATCCGGTCAAATCATCCATTTTATTGGCGTGGCATGATATGCCTCAAACAAACTCTCCATTGGAAATTCAACTTAAAGACACAAGGATGTCTCTACAACCCCCCCGATTACTTCCACTGCAACAGTTGGAAAGTAATCACCCAAAAGATATATACAGTTTCTCAGAAAAAACAGGTCTGCATACATAATGTATAGTGGCAGGTGAACGTGGTTTCAACCCGGCATCTGCACATACAACAAGGAGCATGCGAATATCCACCAAAAAAGCCTCTCCGTTACAACTCTCCGTTGACCCCAACGGTCGGGATTGAGCCAAAACACCACACAACCGTTTCAATCTTCCATCCGGGTTCCAGTCCCATGCACATACAGATTTCTCTGCATGTACAGTAAAAAAAAGGTTTATGTATTTATAGCGAGTTCCATCTGAATACAGGTTTTAGAATGGTTAATAAATCGAAAACAGGATATTCAATTTTTGGGTCGGACTGGTGATTTCCTTGGCGAGAAAATCAGGATATATTTTAATTTTTTTGCTGATGTTCTTGCTAGGTATCATTCCCTCGTTCGGTATCGGTATGGTCTATCTCTTTTCCAGTCAAGAATTTTATGAAACAATAATGTTTTTGTCATTCGCTTTTCTTTTCATGTCAATTAAATGTTCAAAGGGTGTAAAAATATGGAATCTATAGCAACAATAGCACCATCGAGTGCTCAATTTCAAGTTGGAGTACAAAGAAGTACGGTCGAACCCAAAATCATTCAGGTCTTGACCGTGGAACAGTTCGCTGAAAAATGCCTGAGATTCAATGAAGCTCATATGGGACTGGTATCTCTCAATATCGAGAAAGGCACTGATTGTCCTGTACACATTTACGCAGAAGAAACGGGTTCAAAGTCATGTAAAACAACCGTTTCGGGAATAAAAACCTGTCCGATATGCAAAATGCCCATGTGTCCGTGCTGTGGGAATCATTCTGTAGAACAGCTTTCACGAGTTACTGGTTACATTCAAGCAGTAAGCGGATGGAATTCTGGAAAAGTTCAAGAATTAGAGGATAGACAGCGGTATCATATCGGTGTGGGTGGTTCGACACAAAACACGAACCGATAGAAACATTATGGTTATAGAAAACACAAAAACAACTCTTGCAAGATATCAAAGATATGAAATATCCGACAAACTGGAAACGCTGGTTGCGTGTTGTAATACTTTGAGGAAACGACCGATACCTATATCATAATTAGGTTTTAATAGTAAATATTATGCAAAGACAAACCCCAGCTCTCACAAATCTTTTAGGTGTATTGATTGGATATTTACTCTTAATTGCAGTCTTTATAACATTAGTCGGATTTATAGGCCACGAGATAAACCTTCTAAAAATCGACTATTCAAATACAGAAGCAGATGTAAAAGTTCTGGAAGTCGGAACACATTACTGGTTCCTGAACATTGGAGAACAGAAATACATCAGAATTCAAAATGCATTCTCAAACCAATTCTCAACAAGCTCAGAAGTATGGGAGACTACAATCTCACCGCAAGATTACCAGTGGTTCAAAGACGCTCAGGCCGGAGGAAAAATAGTCCATATTAAAGTAAGTGGATATGGGATTACCACGTCCTTAACATCTTTAACCGGAGACCGGGTTGTATCAAAAACAATCAAAGCAACAACACCATAAACAGCTAAAGACTGAAGAATAAAACTCGACAGGTGAATATGGGCTCTCCCACCGAATCTTCGCCAAACTATCCAGCGCATTCATGCAAATGCTGTGGAAACTACGCAAAATGCGGACTCCATTTGCATATCGTAAAACCATTTGAAAAAAACGATTGTCATCATTTTATATAACAGGAAGATATGGACACCCCACACGACTTATTCCCTCTATCCTCAATGGATTTCTGGTATCCCAAGATACAACATTTAGATATCCCGAAGCCGAAAACAAAAATCATCCTCACTCGAACAGACCCCACAGAATGGTGGAGTTTTCTTGATGGCGCCATGTTATCAGAAAAAGACTTAAAACTCTTACATGATACAGCGAACAAGATGGGTTATCCACTCTTCATGAAAAATTCATACACATCGGGAAAACACAACTATGAAGACACTTGTTATGTCCAGAATGAAGCTGTGCTGGAACGACACCTGTACCGCATCGTTGAAGATTCCGCTCTTAAAGACCAGCCAATGACCTCTATTATTCTCAGAGAACATATTGAACTTGACTGGTTGTTTAAGGCTTTTAAAGGGCTACCAATTTCGCCAGAGCGACGATACTTCACCGACAATGGCAAATATCCTGTCACCACCCATACTGGCCTGAAGAGGCTATTAGGTTCAGTCCCGGCACCGACCCGGTAGATGGCTGGGAAAATATGCTTACCAAAATGAATGAAGAGACCGACGAAGAAATTGCATTGCTATCAGGGTACGCAGAAAAGATAGCGGCCATTCTTAATGAAGGAGCTTGGTCATTAGATTTCGCAAAATCGAGGAGCGGTCTCTGGTATTTTATAGCCGCAGCAGAAGCATCAAAATCATGGCATCCACGCGGATGCCCGAATTGCCCGGAAGGTCGAGGGGAGAAAAGGAAATCAAAGACTAAAAAAACCTTATCATCATTCATATCATGAATTTAACAATCGGCGACAGGGTTCTATATAGAAAGAACGAATTATTGTATGAAGGTACAATCGAATCGATTCAGGGAGACAAAATAAAGATAGACGACAAGACCATTAAATTAATTATCGTAGCCATATCAAAAAACACAATCGCTGAAAGGTTGTCTTTTAAGAAAGAGTAGTATCTGCACATACATTAGATTGACCGATATCTTTATCGTATTTATGTTTTAACTTATGTGTAAATGGAGCCAATAAATCATGAACCTTAAATCAGTATTAGGACTATTAATGTGCCTGCCAATAATTTTCTGGATAATAGCAATTGCTTATGCGGGAGCAATGTTCGATATAAATATTGGTGGACACATGAAACGAGCAGCGGACGCAAATACAATCGAACTGGCAACCGAAGAAATGCGAACGGTCGTTCAGCAAATGGAATCCAGCGGCTTAACTACTGGGTACACATCAATCCTATACAGGACACCGGACGAAGATATCAGGTTCTGGTACAATAACATGCATAGTTCACTAGCCGAACTCGAATCAACCCCACAAAATGCAACCTCGCTTGAGAAAAGCAATATCCTCATGAAACTCAGGGAAACCCTGCTCGATAATGGTAATGGTAGGAACAGTATAACAGCCCCGCCCGGAATATCAAGATATCCAGACAATAAATTCTACGCCACAGCAGGGGCGGCATCGTTACTATTTATTATAATCGGAGTTTGTATATATAGTCAAAGCAAAGACGAGGAAGAATATATATTAAGAAAGAGCCATTACAAATCAAAGAAATGAAAAAAAAAGAAACAATTTCATCTGTATCAATTGCACTGTTTTTGACGGTTCCAGCCATTATTGGCGGATATACAATTCGGTATTTACTAATTAACAAAATCATCCAAGAAAATGTGGGTGTACTTTTGTTTTTTTGTTTGCTCCTAGGAGTGGAATTTCTATGGATTACAGCTCAACAGAACGGTTGGTTCGACCGCTAAAAAATCATCTTAAAGATAGATATTGCAGGTCAAAGAACTGGGCAGCATGTGGGTACGGGACATTAAAGTAGCAGAGGGATTACACGAATCAGAATAGGAGTAAACGTGATTGAATTAAATATAACCCCGGAAGACATTGCAAATGCAGAAGAAACACGGAAAAACTGGTTAAATCAGGATGGCACGCTCAATGTACATAAAATGCAGGCCGATATTAAAAAAAGCATCTTGAAAGCCAATAAGAGAACAATGCGTTGGCAGGAATGGGCACGTCGGGTAGGATTGATTGGTTCAACCCCAACGGACTGAAAGATGCCCTCTTATACAAACCACCTCATTGCCAATTTTGCAGCGGCTTTAATATTATTATTTTTTTATCAAAAAAATCCCTTTCTTACAGACACCCAGCTAGGTATAGCTATATTCGGTTATTTTTTAGGAACTATTGTATTAAATCCGGATTTAGATTCAGCAAAAAGCAAACCCGCTCAAAAGTGTGGAATTATATGTAAACCATATACAATGATGTCAAAGCACCGTGGCACCTCCCACCACTGGCTCTGGGGCACGGTCACAAGAATCATGTACATTCTTCTAATTATCGGGTTGCTGACGGGTCTGGCCTTCGTCTTGAAACTTCCCATACCCGATATTACCTTTATCCTGACCCACCCGTTCGAAATATTGATGTTGATAGTTGGAATTTTCATAGCGAACGTGCTTCACACAGCAACCGACGCTATTTTCTAAGGGATATCTTTATATTCTTTATGTTTAATACCAACTGTTAATGATTGATTGATTTATTGATGGATGAGACTATGGAACTAAATAAAAAAATGATAATAATACAGAAAGAGCAAAAAATTATGATTGCAATTGAAGCCACAGTGTTGATGATACTAACTCTGGTTTTCCAAATAGACAATCTGTTTTTTGTTATGGCAGCAGTGGTATTCGCTGCTGGCATAATAGTCGTGATTTTCTATGAACTCATTAATGAAGCGTGGGTCGCTGCAAGGATACAGGAGTATTACAATTCAGTCCCGGAAGAACAAGACACGGAACCAGTAACAATTGATGTGATATCATGAGTACATTCGACAGATATTTAAAAGTAATAAAGGAGTATCTATGTAGAGAAGAAAGCATCTATCAAGATGGCAAGCTCGTCGTCCATGGGGGAGTTGTATTTTTATATACTGTCTTTTTATCAGTACTAATAATTGTAAGTGGGCACATGATAGCGTTGGAACTCAATGGTTTAGTTGATAACCCATTGAGGTTCGTTGTGTCGGTAATAACATTCTTCATTATCATCATTTTGGCGTTCTGTGCATATACCATACTAGGGATATTCGGAACATTCGGAATTATAAAATATCTTGTAGAAAAATGTAAAATAACATGTGATAAAGTAATATTCCCTGAATCCGTCACGAAAATCTATACGGAAATAGAAGCGTTGCCGGAAGACGACATGAAAATATTTGTAATAGGATTACGCCCACTAATGAGGAAATACAGAACGGATAAAAAATTATGACCGAAAATACTCTAAAATGCCCGAAATGTAAAAGTAAAAATCTCAGAAAATATGGTTTTGCAATTGTGAGCGGCGGAACGAAAAAACAACGACACCAGTGTATAGATTGTGGCCATGTGTTCACAGACGAAACCGAATCAATAACAGAGGAACAACTATGAATCTAAAAATATTCCCACAAAAAATGGAAAGTGGCATGATACACGCCATACAGGTCGATACTGATGGAAAGACAGAAGTATTCAATATCCAACCCGTCCCGTTCGATACTTTTGAAGCGATGAAAGTCGTACTATCGAAATATTACGAAACCGAAGAACTCTGGGAAAAAGCAAAACAGGAATATGATTTCGCAAAACAGCGTTTCGACCTGATAGACTTCAGGCACACGGCTGCACTACAGGATTTCAAGCTCCTGATATCCCCGAAAAAGGAACCAACAATAATAAAATTGCCGGTTACTGCTGGCATCACAAGCAGCGTGCTACCCGACACAGAAAAACAGAAAGAACAATCAGTAGAACGAAAAGAAGAACAACTACAGGTACCACCGAAGCCAGAGGAAAGAATAATATTACCCCCGGACAATACAACAGTAGCTCAGGCACAACAAGCATCTTTAGATATGCAGAACCGGGCTGAACAGGTTGGAGAGGACTTGAAGAACACCCCGGTAATAATTAGTGGAGACATGAGACTGTCAGAACCAATCCCGGAGATGGAATATCCGGACTCAAAAATGGCACAACTAATGCAAGACCATCCGGGTATTATAACAGCAGAAGTAAAAGAATTGCTCCCGGAAAGAGCAAAAACAATTCTAAATAACATGGAAAAACACGTTGCTGCTGGCAAAGACGCTACCGACATGACAAAACCACTCAAAGTAGCCACGACACCAGTATCAGCACAGGATTGGGTCACAGAAATCAGCACAAAAATCGCAGCCCTCCTTGAGAACACGGAATTCGATGAAAGCCGGTTAGATAAAGAAATAATCCTGTGTGGTGTTCCCGAAAAGATATTACCGAAAGTCAAGACCCTGTTAATAAAATCATGGGAAAATGATAACCGCTTCGAAAAAGAGGAAGAACCCGCCCTCTTTGCAAAGCTGAGAGCACTATTGCCAGGTGGGAAAAAGAAAACCCAAAAAAAATAAAACCATGAATACAATACGATATCTGATACTGGTTTTTGCATTATGTGTATTCGGAATACTGCTGGTTGGAGCAGATGACCAAGGAGGTGCAGAACCCGCACCAACTGCACATACAGTTAGCATTAACCAGACAACAGACGATAATGCATCGTGGTGGAACGGCACAATAAAATTATCAGACCGGAGCCAGACCAGATTAATAATCACAGGAATCCTTCTAATAGTGATATTGCAAGCAGTGATTCTGGGTTATTTAATCGCACATAAAAAACGGAGAACGTTCATATTAATAAGAAAATAAAAAGAGGAACTACAATGGGTCACGGCGGACAAGCTTCAGCAAGAAATCACGGATTAAATCTCAGTGAAGCACAAAGAGAAGAAAAGAGGGTGCGCAATAACCAGTATTACCTCAATGTCATAAAACCGAGAAATGCTGCCGCCAAGCAAAACCAAATCACTAAAGATAAAAAAGAAGATTAGGGTGTCAAAAAATGTTTAAAGCAAGTATTAAAGGAAAGCGATTAAAAGAAGCAATAATCGGATTAAAGACTATGGTGGATGAAGCACGGTTCACATTTTCACCGGAAAGAATAACAGTCCGTGCAGTTGAGCCGGCGAATGTCGCTATGGTATCAATGAGCCTTAGTAAAGAAGCCTTCGAAGAGTATAGTGCAACTGATATGTTACTGGCGATTGACCTGACCAAACAAATAGGTTATCTAGAAATGGCGGAAGATGAAGATATAATCACACTTGAACTCGATGAAAAAGAACACAAGCTCAAAATGACCTTCAGGGGATTAACATATACCATGAGCCTTATCGACCCCGAAACAATAAGAAAAGAACCAAAAATTCCAGCCCTTAGCCTTCCAGTTGAATTAATGATTGGTGGAGCCGATTTCAAGTTCGGAATGAAAGCGGTGGATAAAATCGCGGAATATGTAAGTTTCGAAGTAGATACAACAGGGACAAAGTTCATTTTCTCAGCAAAGGGAGATACCGACGACGTAATTTATGAAGTTCCATCAGACAGGTTAAAAATCATCCAAGCTTCAAAAGCAAAATCGCTGTTTGCAATTGAATATCTAATCAAAATACAGAAACTGGTCGAGAAAAAAAGCGACCTGACAATCATTCTGGGTAGAGATTATCCGGTCAAGATAGGATTCCCAATATCAGAAGGCCATGGAATAATTGAATTTATGATAGCCCCACGGGTAGAGGAAGAGTAGGATGTTCATACTATCTTTTGCAAAATGGTCAACAAGTGTAGATTCCTTGTTTGTATATACGAGGGTCTATAGATGGGGGAGTCGATGGACTCCCTTTGTTGAAGTAACAACAAGATATAACAGGAGGAAATATCAATGAGAAACCAGCAAAAATATGACGAAAAACAAAGACCGCTGAACCCAAACGAAAAAAGGATTCTGGCTGAAGTCGAACAGAAAAGCGGACTAAAAATCCAAGCGAAAGTGGTGAGGTATCGACGACACACACCACGAGCAACGTTATGTATAGTATTCTGTGCTCCGTGGTGGAGTCCACTCTGGACAGATTTTATCCTTGGAGTCACAATCCGCAACAAGAACGATATTGAGAACCCCGTCATCGGTCAGGAGAAGGCGTTCAGGAGAGCTTTGGAGGATTACGTTGAACGGAAAGGATGTAAGTAAGAATGTTATCAAAGTAGCAATTGAGATATATTCAGCCCAAAAAAAAACAAAGCCGCACAGTTTCAGCACTCTAGTTAAGCTCTTGAACGGCAGGATATCGAGGAACACAATTTCGATATGTATAGATATCCTAACGGATATAGCGATTGTTACAGAACGCTGGGATAAGAAAAAAATCAATAACTGGTATCGAGTAATTGAAATATCCAATGACGGAATACCATTAGTCGAGCAGTGGACGAAAAAAGTGTTATGCGAACAACGAACATAAACTGGGGAGACATTAAAAGTTGTTTCATCGCCTACATAACAATCCACGATTAACTGGAACAACTACAATAGACCATGGAGTTTATACATCTTTATGACCAATGACAGGGTACTCTATTTCGGGTTCAGCATCATGTTAATATCAGTTCTGCTATTATCGTTCACCTTACTTGCAATCCAGCCTGTAGTTCTCAATTTCGAAGCCGACGTTCATGGCGGGTTCGGAGACATTAAACCATCAACGGACATGAACTCAAAAACAATAACATCATTTAAAAACCCATTAAACGGAGATAAGATAAACCTGAACTCAAACCTGACATTCAACACATCACTGAATAAATTCAATGCAACAGCGCATTTTAAAGGTCAGGTAGAAGTCCCTGCTTATGTGCTCGCAATGGCAGCATATTCAAACCGTGGCGATATCGAACTCCTGCACGTACAGAATATATCTAAACAAAAAGTATATAAATAATACCACCAATCTTTAATATTGGTTAGGCGGGATATTTTTGTCTACCACAGTCACTCCCACTCCCCCGTTTAACCTCTTATTTTAACAGAACCTTTAACCGATAGCTTTATCGTAATTATGTTTCAAAAGATGAACATGGAATTAAACCATGGAAGTACAAAAAAGAATCATGACAGGAAAATTAACCCCGGAACGAATAAAAGGGCTTCTGGAGGACATGAATTTACTTCAAAGACAAAAAGAAAAAGAACTAAAAATAATCAATGCCACGATTTGGCACATCCAAACACGGTGTCCGCATATACTTGAAAAAGACCAGAAAGCATGTAAAATCTGCGGGATTCAGTTCGAAAACAATCTTCAAATATATGCCAAAAAAAAAGAATATGAAGAGAAAATTGTTAAACAAGAAACAGCTTCTAAATACGGAATAATGACTATTACTTCATATGACGATATTTTAATAGTACAGGAGAAATAAATTCCTATGAAAAGACTCAGCCAGAACAAAATACACGGGGGTAGGGGCTGGATGACACCCCATGAATCACTAATTAAAGCCCATATAAAAGCAATACAGTGCTGTGGTGAGGATATGTTAGTCTCCGGAGACTGGTATCACTGTAGAAAATGCGAAAACCGGTTACTAAAATGCTTACGCGGGGATGAAAGTATAACCCTCGCATATTTGATAGTTGAATATGTCAATGAATTCGACCCGTCTTGGAAGGAATTGAACACAATCTTCCATGAACTATGGAAACAAGGGCACTACGAGGGATACGAGCCAAAGGTGCCTGATAACTGGAACACGTCAATTGAATGACTTGGAGAACTTAAAAAATGAAAACCATTAAATTTAACTGGCGCAACATATTACTCAATGCTGCGGCTTATATGGTTGCGTTGATATTATACACATTGATAATATCGGGATTCAGCAAACTCAGAACATTTGAATGGTGGTATCTAATACCAATATTTAGTCCATGGATAGCGTGGTTGATTTTTGTATTTAACTACAAGATGATATCAATCAAAATTGGTAATAAAATAATAGAGGTTCCATGAGAATAAATATAAACGATGTTGTAATTGAGTCTCAAGATAATGGTATGTCTATTGGAAAAATCTGCACAGGAATGGAGGTGGAGGATACGATGGACATGAAAAAATCAGGGGAGCCGGACAAATGCATTGTGGAAGAAAAGGACGAATTTAATATTAATAATTTTCCGGATTTATCGGAACATGGCACTAAAAAACAATGTATAGAATGCCACCAATGGGATTACTTTAAAAATTTAACGTCAGAAGACGGCGTTAATTTTTACCATCCGGGATGCGAGACAACGGAATCGTATAAGATATATTAAAGTGAGAAAAGCTATGGGAAAACAGGATGGGGTAGAGAAAAAACATTATTGCAGAGCATTCGATAAAAACGATAAGAGTGACTACGGATGCCAAAGATGTCCCGGTAAGAATAAAGATTTAGACTGGTCTGATGTTCATTTTACTTCTTTTTTATGTTTCAGAATCTAAAAACCCCGGAGGTACATGATAACAAAAGACGACATTAGTATAACGTATTACCATAAATATTACCAAGACCTGACTCCTGAAGAAAAGATAGACATAGACAATAAATATGCCGCACATCAGGAACTGAGAAAGAAAGCAGAACAGCTATGGGGCAAAGAGCCGAATGTACGTACATAGGGATTATATGGGAAAATGTATAGAAACAAGTATAGAAATATGTGAATGTGGTCATGAGAGGAGAGACCATTTTAAAGGCTGTGGTAAATGCATTATGTGCGATGCAAACCTTGGTATGCTTTGTTCTCATTTCAAACATCCTGTTACTGATTATGGTAAGTTCTGGGCTGCATTTCTTGAAACATATCACCAGATGAAAAACCCGATAGTTCACTGGATGCCTCCACGGATATTTGTTTCGATAATTAAAATCCGGTCTGCAATCTGCAAAAAACTGAAATTGACACGAAAGGAGTTTGATGAACTGCTACGGAAAGCAGTAGAAATTGATAATGTTCGCTTGCACGGTGCCCCGACAAGTGAATATACAAAAGTTAAAAATCCCTTTGAATATAATGGGCAGTTGTGGTTATATCTAAGCTATCATCCATTCGTTGGATGTACATGATATCAGGGCACATG
>JAQURI010000001.1 GCA_028715665.1 Candidatus Ratteibacteria bacterium | reverse complement strand
TTATTTAAGTCCATATCAGTGTCTATTATAATAATATATTATAAAAGTTTATGCAGTAACCGAACCCCACCAACAAAGCAAACGAATTTTGACAGCCTATCCGAGCAAACGTGGACTTGACAGAACCCAAAATCGAAATACTCATATGGAATATACAGGATTGCGTGTGGCGTCGTATCGTGTCGTTCGAACCACTCTTTTTTCTTCGGAACGATGAATGTTGACCCGTCGAGTTTGACCTTTAATCTTTTTGTAGTTTCCGGGACTTCGAAATAGTCAAGAGAGTTGTTCGACCCGAACCAACCCCTGCCGTTACTTATCAAATCACCGTTCTTCTTGTAAACGATGATATTTTTAAGTTCATATGAACGGCCACCTATGTTTATGAAGAATGGATTGTAAACTTTATTCTCATGTATGAGCCTCTGTACGACTTTGGGGGGTTTGTACATTGGGATTCTCGATACATTATCTGTTTTGTTTTTGTTCGCTGCTATGACGTGCTCCGGGGCTTTTCCTGAATCATCTGCGGCTTCCTGCCAGCCAGATGTGCCTTTCTTATTTTCTTTGAATGGTCTCCATGGTTGTTTACCTTTGGCTCTGTTTATTGCTTCTAAAGCTTCGGCTCTCGGTAGGCTTCCGAACCTATCCATACTGCTGTATCCTGTGACTTTCTGCCAAAGTTTATATAATTGATATGGGGGAAGCTCTTCTGCTGGCATACCCTTGTATTTTGGTTCTTTTGCCATACTAACTCCCACTCCATGCCGGGTCTGTTAATTTCGTTATCAGGGTTTTTGGAATTTTAGAGCGTTTCAGTTCGTCTTTTATAATGATATTAAATAAACCACGTTCACCCGATAATTCTTTTATTCCTCTATATGATGCAGACGATGGATATGCGGCTTCGCTCTTCGCTCTTTGTATAGCCCCGTTTACTGCATCCTCGTAATTCCGACCCCGGTATTCGAAGAATTTACCTTTTTCGGATGGTTTCCTTTTGCGTGCTGCCATTTCATATCACCTGAAACATTGCCGGTCTATTTCCTCCGCTGTACTTTCGTCACGTCGCTTGAACCTACATATACCCAGCTACCTTTTCCTCCGAACTGTATTTCCAGTCCTTCGTAATCGAGGTCGGAAAGAGACCGTTCCATGATTTTTTTAACTTTTGCTGTTTTCCCCCATGTTGCGGGATTGTCTCTTAACCATGCGTTGTGTGAAGGTGGATTCTTGATTCTGACCATATCTCCGATATTAAACCGTCTGGGTCTGTATTTAGTAATACTTCGGAAATACGTTTCTAAATCCCCCTTCTTTATCTCCATAGCCCTTATGCCACTGAATCCAACCCGTGAATCAATGTAGAAATCGCTTATTTTATTATAATATCGCTCTTTTGATTTTCTCGGCATCAGGCTTATTATTATCTGACCGTTCACGCAATCCATAAAGAACCCGCGTGACATGCTTCCTGCCCCACCCCGGATAAGGATTTCATCCATACCCTCTACCAGAGATTTCAATTCCCCTCTACGGTTTACCGGGATTTTATCAATGTTCTGTATTTCTCTGTACATGGTTATTACCTACCTCTTAAATCGAATCATTATCATATTATACAATAAAAAAAATATACACGGGGATTGAGTATTGCCTCTGTTTCCCCGTGAGTCTTTTTCATGTCGGTTCCTTCCTTGTCGCTTCTGAATGTTCAACGTGTGTAGTCTACACCACGCCGGTTATCGGGATAATTTACGTGCCCCTTTACCCGTCTTGCTCCTTTCTTTTTCCCGGCAGATTTGTCTGTAGTATTGCGGTTTTGCTTTACCCTGACTTGTTCCCTGCCGTTGATTGTTCTCACCTTGACCTCTCTGCGTTCTCCGTTAATCTTACGAATACTGTCTTTCCATGTTTTGCCCATGGTATCTACCTCTTATTTTTGCGGCCTTTCTTCGATTTCTTTTTCGTGCCCTGCATCTTTAGCGGTCTGTTTTTGCCTTTGTGCACAGGTACTCCGTCTCCTGCATGTGGATATCCCGCTTTAAGTGGGGCGTATTTGCCGGGGTGTTGTCTGTCTCTCCTTGGAGAGTATTCTGAGTGTCTGCGGCCATGGAATAATAATGCCCCGTCCGCACGATGATATACTCGTTTTCCGTTGTGTTCATGTATTCTTCCGGGAATAAAACTCACCTCTGTAACTTACATTGTATCGTCACTATATATATTTACCTGTATGCGCCACTCGATTCTTGTTGTTCTTTTTATGCGTTCTCTGTCGCTTATATTGTATCTTAAAAATGAAAATCAGAGGTGTAAAAACTTACATTTTTGCTGATATGCCTGCTGGTCTCTCGCATCGTGTGCAAGAAAATGATTTATACCCCTCTCGATATCTATTGATATCGTCTGGTTGTCGTTATTCCGTTCATATACCCGCTGTACGCATATCGGACAAATGCCATTCGTGTACGCTAATGTAGTAGCAAAATTTGCTGCTAATGCCTTTGCTTCTTTTATTTTTTGTACTATCAGTTTTGGAATGTCCAGAGCAATGCCTGAGACTCCCAATCCTTCTACTTCACCCAGTTTTTCAGTATCATTCAGCATCAAAAACCCGTCCGTTTGGATTAATAATTCTAACCAGTCTAAAAACATATCTCCTATCATTGTTTTATCGAACCGGACTCTTATTGTTTTTACGTCTTTGAATTTTAGTTCCATATAGATTGATTCTATACCGTTTTCATTGTGAAATAATCCCCATCCCGATTCTATATCGGCATTGTTATATTTTTCCTTGTTCTCCAATGGAACCAGAAGAACCAGTGTTGGTACGTCTTTTTGCCCATGTATTGATTTTCCAAATCCGAAAGTCATTGGAATGCTGTTTCTGTCAAGCTCTTCCTGCATTAACTGATATTCTCCTATACTTAATGTTGTGATTGACGTTCTCGACATGTCCATTAGAAAAAACACCCCCGCCTTTTTCTTTTTATCTTTGCTATATATCTCTGGAAATATGAAGTTCCCTGTTCATTTAGGAACTGCTGTATTCTGCAAATCTCTTTTTCATTATACTTTGGAAGATGAGAGGCCAACATGTCTTTTGATTTTTCGCCTTTGAAATATCCTTTTTCCGATTCATCTACAAGTGGTTGGTATGCGGTCAATATTTCTTGTAGGGCTTCTTTAATTAATTTTGATTCTTCGGTCTCTTTTAGATTATCGCAGAACCGGATTCCGTCTTTCAATAGCCGTATTACCCGGTCACTGGTTTCTCCAAATAATATAAATTCAAGCCCATACACGCCGTTGGTTGATAAATTGTGCATCTCAACATCAGATACTGGTTCTTTTGCTGCTGGTTCTTGCGTTGCCGTGATTTTGAACCCATTACTGTATCCAATGCTTTTGTTATGCTCTATTCCTTTTTCTTTAAATTTTTTTGAACACGCCGGGCATCTTCCTTCTATTATTATTGCTGATGCTGTTGCCAGAATTGTCATTGTTTCTTTACAGTCCCGGCATATTACCGGAACGATTTTTGTTTGTTCGCTCATAACCGTACCCATTTTAATCTTTCAGTGATTAGGTTCAATTTTGCTCTTAATCTCAATGTTAGTCCCTTCTGTTCCGATTTGGGTTCATCATTGTTCTGTTCCGACCAGTCTATCCTATCATAATCTTTCGTTAAGGCAGCCAAGTCGCCTTTTGATAAATAAGGTCTTATCCTGTACATCCAGCCGTCTTCCTGTTTTACTGGCTCTCCTTCTATAGACCCAAATATCAAACAATGGGAGTTTTTGTTCGAAAAACTCATTATCTCCGTTATGCCAATGTCGTCGCTTGTTGATACAAAGTATTTATTCTTTCCTGTTCTGGAGATTCTATTATTAATCCATCGTTTGGACTACCTTTAATCGGACGAATATTTTGAGGTTTATAATTACCGAGGTCTGTTATTTTAAATTCGTTTGATATTATCATAATATGCGAAACCGGATTTTTTCTATGCGCCTCAACTATTTTTTCTGGGTCACTGTTTTTCGTCATAACTGCACCTGTTTCATTCTTTCTATGAGGAGATTTCGCTGAGGGATTTTGTCTGGTTTTTTCTCGAAATATCGTGCTCCCTTTTCGGCTAATTTATTCAGCACATCTACCTCTTTATTCATGCGTTCTGTGACTGTTTTTGAAGTATACGGTTCTATAATTATTATTGTTGTATCTTCGACTGAATACGTGTTTTTCATTGAACCCATGATGATACAATCCCCGTTTTTGTTACTACATGAAAAGATATCGGTTATTGGTATTTTTTTACTTTTATCTGTTACAAATACCTGTGTTGTTTTTGTTGAAGGATGCTCTATTTCCAATATCATATCTGGAGACTCTGGGGGACATTCAGGTATTTGTATAATATGAAGCAAGTTCTGACTATATTCTCCAAGGTCAACGATATTCAGGTCTTCTGAAACCACGAAAATATGCGATACTGCAAGTGTTGGAGTCATCGTTTTAGCTCCCTCCGGTCTTGAGTAGTTCTTGCACAAATAGCAAACCCATTGCTAACGCCAGAACGAAAAATATTATTTTTGCTGATGATGACATATATGATACCGTTATTGCTGCTAGGTATAACCAAAAATATAAAATTCTGGACACTGTTGCATTTGGATTCATTTTCCCTTCACCAGCATCTTTGCCTTGCTCAATTAATCTGTGTTCCCCCGACGTGGCCGAGTATTTTGGCTCTTCTTTCTCTGCTTCACCGAACAGATTCCTGCACATCTCGTCGGTATATGGAGATTTGAATTTCTCGATTTCTTTATCCGGTATTACATGTATGCACAGGTAGTATCCTTCTCCATCATTTACGAATGCTGGGATAACCACTTTGGTTGCGCCCGACTGGAGAGCTTCAATGAGTTTCTTCCGCCCTTCCTCATTCATTACCATGGCCTGTTCGTCGTGCCACACGTCGGGGGAGTATAATTGGATGACTGGAAATGTGTTATCTTTCATAATTGCACCTGCTTTAATCTTTCAGTGATTGGGTTCGGTCGCGGAATCGGTTCAGGTTCTTTTTTCTTCAATTGTGCCCTTACATTAAATATTTCTACCATATTTGTTATCGTTTCTTCACGATTCTCCCGTGAAAAATAAGGTTTTATCCTGTATAGCCAACCGGTTTCCTGTCTTAGCGGCTCTCCTTCTACAGACCCAAATATCAGGCAATGAGAGTTCTTGTTCGAATACGACATCATCTCCATTATGCCAATGTCGTCGCTTGTTGATACGAAATATTTCCTTTCGCCCTGTGGATAATCTGCCTTTTCTGGATAATCTATTATCAATCCGGGGTGGGGTATACCAATAATTGAACGAATATTTTGAGGATTATACTCTCCGAGGTCTGTTAGGTCAAAATCTTTTGATATCACTATAATATGCGAAACTGGAAATATATGCGAAAGTGGAATTACATACTTTTTATTCTTTCGATGAGTGGACTGCGCCGGGAACTGTAACCCGTATAATCCGCCCATTCCTGATGGGCTTGGATTTTGGTGGGGTTGTTTTGCCCCATGTTTGCGTCCCGTTTTGCTCACCTCCGTGACTGAATTGGACACCGGAATACAATTCCCTGTTCGTTTTGGATTAGGTTCCTGATTGCTGTGCAATTTGGTTTTGCTTTACACGAATCGTCGCATGATTCCATTGTGGTCTGTGAATGCCCACCAGTTTTTGTTTTTCCCATGTTTCACTTCCTGTTTTTTCTACCCGTTCTGAGGATTATAATTTATAAATTCCTTTGAATTCTCCTTTTGATTTTTTATGAGATATGATGTTCCCTGTGTTCCTGTCGATTTTTGCCCACCGGTCTGTTCGGGGGTTGAGGACTTGAACGTACTGTTCTTCGTGTTTTTGCCTCGCTGAAATCATGTGACCATTGCCCATACCTGTGTTGAGGACTTGAACGTACTGTTCTTCGTGTTTTTGTGCCTCTTGAACCCCTCCCATACTAAGGGGTTCGCTATCAGTAATGGGGTTGATTCCCCATAACCGATGAACATAAAACGGGGTATCAGTCGTAGCTTTCTTATTTAAACGCAAAAGTTCATCCCGGAGCGTTTCGAGCGTTGCGCCCTCGTACCCCAAATCGTCTTCTCCGATAACTTCTATATTTTTTAGAACATGCCCTAAAATAAAAGCTCTTACAGAAACTCCATCCCAATCGCAAGTTTTAAAATTAATCTGCCCAATCAGTTCAGCCGTGAACTTTATTTCAGGCTCTACTGGTTTTGCTTTAAACCTGCTGCCTTCGACGACCTGATATTCTCCTTCTAATTTATGAGTCCGGGTCGTATAAAATTTAGGTAGTAAGGTCAAAAATGGCTGTTCATCTGCTTTTTTTGTTCTTGCCCTTTCCAAGTTATATTCTTTAAGTTCTTTGAGTGTAATCAGCCCAAGACCCGCCCGGAGTGGCATAAAGTCATATGGCTGTTGTTGCGTGAACCAGATTCGTTTCATCTGATAGTCACCAACCTGTCCATGATGATGTTCTGGCTTGGATTGTCCCGGATTAGAACATGAATTGTTTCTCCGCTCCTGAATCCTGCTGTAACTGTGCTGGATGTCAATCGTCCGTTTTGTATTCCATAGTTCCCTGAACCATCGGTTTTGATTGCCGAAAATATTACTTCCCCCACTGAAAAACCGGTGTTCATTTTCTTAAAACTTGGTTGGTTGCCGTTCGGGACTATTGATAACGACCAGCTTTGTTCTGATAGTGAATCACCTCCTTTATGGGTTATCTGTATGTTTTTTTCTCCGCTGGTTATCAGGCCGTTTTCTGCAATAATTACGCTCATAGGAGATTTTGCTGGTAATTTAAACGATAATCCAAACATCAGTACCGATGTTGATACTGCGACTGTTAGCACAAGTAACAATAATACTGCAATTATTGGAGATACGCCACTGTCGTTTCTGTTTATATTTTTCAAGCTTTTATTTGGCGACATAACTCTACCTTTCAAACATAATTACGATAAAGGTATCGGTCAGGTTACTGTACATACAGTTTCCTCGGACTGTGCTGGCGCTGTCTTTTTTTCTTCGTCTATAATGTCCTTTTATATATTTCGGAATACCTTGCCACTTATGATGACGTTTTGCCCAGTTGCCAAATTATTCATAGAATGCCTTTCTTATCAATTTCTCTCTGACTTCAAATCCGTTGCCTTTTAAGCTCTTAATTAACTCAGTGGTTTCCGATAAGGAGGGTTCTGGTAACTTCAATTTAATATTGGAATTGTAACCAATATAAATAAACTCCGGACTTATTTCTTTTATCCATCTAAGCATTACATCTAAATTAAATAAAAGTATTGGTTCTATCGTTACTATTTTCCTGTTATCCCGTATCTTGACCATTGCTTCTGCTCGTAATGCCGGGTCTGGGGCTTTAGATATCGTGTTATACGGAATGTATTCGCCCTTGACAGAAGCCGATGGGATGAGAGAATAATTCGTTTCGAGGGTACAAGCAAGTATCACGTTGCTTGGAAAATAGAACTTCGGTGTTCCTATCTCATCTGTTTCTATGAATCGTGCCGGGTTCTTGCTCTGGAGTAAGAATGTCCTGTCGCTCCATTGAACACAATAACCAATTATGAGTCTAATCACTTCATCCGATGCAAAACTGATGTCACCATTAAGCCCTATGGTAATGAACTGGTCTCCTGACGTAAATTTGGGCTTCTTATTAACCCGTTCTATGTGAGTATGAGGAGTATAGGCTCTATCCTCTTCAGTTACGCCGAATCGCTTCTGTAAAGCTTCAAAGGCACAGTATTTACATTTGAAGTTACATCCCTCAGTGATACCGTTATTTTCACGCCGGTCGCTGTACATTCGTTTTCCTTTTTTTACCATATCGCGAATTCCTCCAGTGTTTTTGGTTCTTCCGTCCATTTTGTTAATCGTTTCTGAGCTTCTCTTTCTTTATCAATCTTCTCTAATGTTTTTTTATTCTTCACGCCGACTGGATGACCTCTTTTCTTGTACGACACCCATTCCAGTTTGTCAATGTTTCCACAGCATTTGCATTTATGAATTATATATTTGCCGTCAACCAGATGATGATTATCTATCTTTTCATCACATTTTTCACATACAGCTATATCTAATGCTTTATTATATCGCATTCTGTGGTTAAAATCGTCGAATTCTTCTTTGCAGCCGGGGCATGTCATGGTCTTTGCATCTCCGGAGTTTCTAATGCGGTTCCATTATATTCCAATGATGTGTTGTTGACGATAAGCCTTGAGTTAAAATATTCGACGGGCGGTCTTGTTTGTGATGCCGGATGTGTTTCGTTGATGTTTTTTGGTTCAACCGGTGCGTCTAGTGATATTAATAATAATGCTACAACTAGCAATATAATTATCATGCTTTCTTTTTCTTCCATTACTGCATCACCTTATATCTTTTTTTCTGTATTAAAATTCCCTGTCCTTTATAGAATGGTTTTATGAATTGGGGTTTGCTCTTCCTTTTTTCTGTGTACCTGTCATTCCTGTAGTGCCTGATATATCCGCGTACCCTGAACCTGTGTGAGAACGGTTTTGCTTCTTCTGTAAGGTATTCTTCGATGTATTTGATGAAGTGGGTTTTCGGTCTTATGTATACCCGTGTTGGAATCCTCGGCCTCTTGTACCGTTCACGTTTTTCCTGCTGTTTCTTTGTGGGTTTTATGGTAATGATATCAAGGTCTTCATCGTTCATCATGACTAAATCTACGAAAGTACATGCCATGTGCCTGAGTTGCGTATGGATTTCCATGGCCTGTTTTGCAATTATGTCGTTCTTGAAATCTTCTTCTGCTAATGGTTCTTTGAGTAATTGTGTAAACAGGAATATTCCCTGCCCGTCTTTATGGACGGCACAGGTTATTATGAACCAGTCTTCTATATGTGCAGCATATTCCATCCCGTCAAGCAGGATAATACCTTTAATGAAATAATCGCCAACGTGGAATTCTGCATTCACGAAAATCGTTTCAAAGAATAGTGGACGGTAGAATAATTCATTTTCCGTTTGCTCTATCATTGGAACTAACCGTTTATCCACTTCGATTACTTCACTATTATCCAGAGCACGGGTCAATACATTTACGAACCCTTCTGAGACCTGCCCTTTACTCAATAAGCCCTTATCATAGATTTGTTTTACATAATTCCTAAAATAATCGTATGGTTTCAGCCGGATATCTACTTTTACTCCAAAACCTTTTGAAGTATCCCCGGTTAAATATCCGCCGAAGAGCGATTCTATCATCTCATTTAACATTTTATCTTTGTTTATTGGCGAATCCATTTACACATAAGTTAAAACATAAATACGATAAAGATATCGGTCAATCTAATGTACGTGCAGATTGTTGGATTCTTCGAGATATTGTCTTATTTTTTCTTCTAACTGCCTATCGCATTCTGCCTGAAGCTCAGGAAAGATATGGGATATCCTCTTGAATATGTTCTGGTTCAGCAGGATATATGCTTCTTTTGTTCCTACTTTACCTGCCGTTTCAGTGAGCTTTCGTTCATACGGGCTGCATCGATGACGTAAGAAGTTGACCGTTATCCTGTAAAGGAACTCTTTATCTGAATTTAACGATGCAGGTTCGTATATGAACCCATCTTCGCTCCGGTCAGCCCTTCGCTCGTTATATGAGGAGATTGCGTCCTGTAGGACATCTGTGAGGTTCTGGCGGGTAATGTGAATCTCCCATCCTGCTACATCCCTGAGAAGCTTTTCTTTCTTTGTCCTGACCGCACTTATTGCCCCTTGCTTTCGTGTCTTATTTTTTTTACAGAAAATCAGGTATTCTTCACTTTTTTCCATTGATTCTACCCGTGTAAGTAAATATAGTTTCATATCCGCACCCCGCCTGTAATGAGGGTTTGGAGCTGTCTTGTCCGGGGCTTTTAAGAATCGTTTTATCCCGGCTTCAGTCCAGCCACGCTGTAATAATGCTCCGTGTGAACAATGTTCCGGGTGGAGTGCTTGGCTGTTCATAGCCTATTGAACATCCGGGACTACCCGCTCTAATTCATAGCAACCCGATATATCTTTCAGCCAAATTACAATCGTTCCGCACATTACCGAACATGGTGCCGTCGTGGTTGTGTGAATTTTCTTACCATCATCTTTGGTCACAATTACTTTTGTGCCTACTGGATGTTTATTATTCCATTCATCCACTTTTTTTTGTGGGTCGTATATTTGTTTTTTTTTCATATTTTGTCCTTCATTTTTTTGTGGTTCTGGTGGTATTTCTGATGATTTATTGAGTTTTTTAGTTTCAAGCGTTCTCATTCTACCCGGAAAATACATACAAAGACCCCCTCTCCAACGCAGCATTCTTTATGAGCCGTTCTTGTTTTAGTAGAATGTTCTGTATCTCGTGTTCCTTTCCTCGTTCAATGGCTATTTTTATAAGGTCTGTGTGTGTTTTACCTTTATTTCGTTTTAATGCTTTAACGGCATAATATAGTCTCCAGTGTTTCGTACACATTGTTCCACCGGTACGAATTTCAGACTGGCAATCCGGAAACTGGCATTTAGAGTGTTTTACTGTTCTCAAACTTTAGTTCCTCCCTTATCTGCATTAACAATTTTCCTAACATATTTTTTCCGTTCCTTTTCTTTCCAATACCGTTCTTTTTTTCAGAGACAAATATACCTCTGCTTCTCCCTGAACTCTTGTTTCGCTATTTTCTTTGACCGTTCCGAACCGTTTTTCTTGATTTCAGCTAATACTTTTTTTATTCCTGCCGATTCTACTATTTCCTTAAATATTACCGGCTGGTCGTATAGAGCTACTACATCCAGAGCAGCAACCGTTCCCTGAATGAATTTGTCTTCTACGACGTCCTTACTTATCTTTTGAGCTTTTTCCTGTGACATACTTCCAGTCTCCTGTTGTTTGTAATGCCTGATTTACTAGCTTCTCTGCCGTTTCCGGTGATACCGGGCTTGTGTACAGGTCTCTGAATTGCTGGATTATTAACTCGGCATATCCATCTGACCATAGACATGCTCGCTGCATGAATTCATCTACCTTCTTATTATCGCCCTGATATTTCTTTATGTACACCATAATCTTTTGACCAACTTCCTGTTTCCATTGCTCGGTCTCAAGCCATTGTTTTGCATAATCATATGCATATTTTACGACGTTGAAATCGTCTTTGAATATTTTTTCCGATTGGTATAAGAAGAATTCACCGGGTAAATTCATTAAACTCTTCCTGTTTCCTCCTGCGGTTTCGAATCCCATTCTATACCAATTTGGTTCGCGAGCCATTAAGTTAGTTCATCTCCCTGCCCTATGAAAATAATATGTATAATTTGGTTTGTTGCAACAAAGAGCAATCTTGTTTGTTTCCCATACTTTTAAAGGACTATTCCGGCAGGCCATTACAGTTCCACAGGTTTCACATACTATAATTATTTGTTTGGGAAATTTATCCTTTACCGAGTCTATGCCTTCTTTGTATGCCTCGTAGCAATTCACACACAGTCCCAATTTTCCGAATCTTGTGTCTATATTGAATATAGGTCTATTACAGTTTCGACATGACCCTTTGGGAAGACTAATCGATGTGCTTTTTTCGAATTGTTCTTGTAGTTTTTTTAGTGGATTGAACATTTATTCTCTATCTTTGGTGTTTGAAACATAATTACGATAAAGGTATTGGTTGTTAGGTTCTGTTAAGTCTGCGGGTCTTGTCATAAGCTGTTAACCTTCGGGGCTTTTCGGCACATTCATTTCACTTTCCCACCACTTACGAAAAGCCGAACACGCAACTTTGAATAGCCGAATACGTTTTTCTTTAATACCGTCCCAATCCGCAACTCTTGCCTCTACCACTAAACTTTTTGTTCTGTCGTGGTCGGGATGTGCTTTCAACCAGTTTACTTGCTCAGTTGTAAGTTCCTGTTCTAATACGGTTTTCTTACGCACTCGCATAACTCAGTTCCTTTTTGTTTTTGTGGTTGTAAATCCTATTTCACAATTTACCGTATGCCCTGTTTTATCCGCATGTGCTTGCGCCATTTTTCCCATGTTGTGGGTGTGATTATCTCCAAATTTGTCGGCAAAATCCCAATCACATTGAGTACACTGAGCATATGCGGTTATCCTGTACCAACCCTTCATTATTTCACCTTCTTAGGAACATTCCAGTAAGGACTTTTGCATTTCGGGCACACAGTGGGTTTGCCTTCGCCCCTTGCTATCCATTCATGGTTACAGCGTTCGCATCTGTATCCATCCACCTTTAGTTTAATTTCTGCCATTATTCCTCGTCTTTTTCTATTTTCCCTTCCATGTTGCCATTCTGCAATTCGTAAATGACACTTTTTATGTCATCTTTTGTAAGTTCTATCTCATCGTTATCCTCTGAGTTACTTACATGAAGTTTCCATATACCTTTTTTGTTAGCCATTAATTTACCTCATTTAATATTTTATTAAGATAATGTGTTTACCGTTGCTGTATCGAGCTTACGTGTTATGAGCTGTAACGCTATCGGCTACTGCCTCCATACAGCCGATGTTATCTTTCGCTCTCCATCACCGTTAGCATGCTTTTTTTCGTTATAGGCTTCGAGGTTGTTATCCATAGATACCAATATCGTCATATTTGCTCTTCTTTGATTCCGGGGATTTTGGAGTCAGACCCAGCATTGATTTCATCTCATCGACTTGTTTTGTAAGTTCTGCCATCTGCTCCTTATAAACCCTGGTTTGTTCTCGCATTTGCTCCCGGAATAATTGAATTTGTTCGCGTAATAAATCGTTTTCCCGTTGAAGAATCAGCCAGCTTTGTATTTCTGAAATTCCACCGCCGATTTTTGTCGATTCTACTTGAAGGGATTCTCGTAATACCTCGAATTTCGAGACTAACTCCTCCATTTTTTCCGGGGATTGGTTCAGGGCGAATTCAAAGTTCCTGAGTGTTTCTTCTCCTTTTTTTCCAACGAACTCTACTTCTCCTTTATGTTCTTCTTTATCGCTCCTGTCAACCTGAACACCGAGATTTGTGATTTTCGTTTCGCCTCCGACTGTATTAAGAATCGTCTGCGCTAACCCGCTACTGCCTTCAATTGATGTATGTGGAGTCCTGTATTCCGTTATCTGGCCGAGTTTCAGGGAATGTTTTTCTGCCCACGCACCAAGATACCGTTCTGCAAAAGTATGATATTTCATTGTCAGGTCTGCTGAAGACGATGCACCGAGACAGATATTAATGTCTATAACCGCACGACTCTTTCCGTTCCTATTTGGAATAACACGAATTTTATAAGTTCCATTCCCCTCGAAAATTTCACCCGTCCAGCCATTCGGGGAGTAACTTCTATCTCCTTTTGGTATTGTTCCACGGATTATTTCCGCCTGCAATGATACACAATGACGTGTAAACTTTACTGGTTCAGGTTTTAATCGACCCGGTTTAGTTATTATTGCCTGTTGCTCATTTTGATTTACGAGCTTTAATGCCCATCCACTCGTGATAATAAAATTCGCGCACCGGTTTCCAAGAAGGGTTGTTTCGGATTTAGTGATAATTTCTTTTTTTTCCAGTTTTGTTAGTCTGTCCCTGATGGTGCTTCTTGGAAGTTGCAATACTTTTGCCATCGACCCGATTGTATGATGGTCTTTGATGCAATAGAGAATTTTTGTATAGGTTTCATCCCAATTCTTGAATGGAACGTCAATATATTCCGCTGTCTGAACACCGGGCTGAATTGGTTTCTCTTGATTTTTATTCCGGGGTTCTTTCGTAACAATTTCAAAAAATCCTTTCCATTTTTGTTCTTGTATTGGTTCTGGTATCAGAGATGCTTTCTCAGGTATCTGACAATATTCAAGAATATTCTTTTGACCTATATGGATTTCCGTAATCCTGTTGGTCATGCATGTCGGAAGAGTTATTTTTCCTTCTTTTGATAACTCTATTTCCTTTTTTGTACATCCTTGCTGCCCCGGATTTTTACAGGAACCACAGAGGACTAAAGCTGTTTTTTTCTGTACCTTTCGTTCCAAAAGGCATCTCCTTCTGTTTAATCCTCGTTGTTTGACTGTTCGTCGTCTCTTTGTTCTGATGATTCGATTAATTCGGCGTTTATTTCGCCCGAATCTTCTAAAACCCTTGTGAATATGTGAGTCTTAGGTAAAATTCCCAACCTGTCGTCTTTTCGGTCTTCGATATAATTTAGAATTACGTCCCTGTCTTTAGGTGTGAGATTTTTCATGCATTCGATATTTTTTGTTTTAGTCAGACTTAACAGTAAGTTGATGTCTTCTTTTGACACGAACACTATCTTAGAACTTATTTTTTTGTTCTTTAATGCCAGTCTTCCGTCATAATCCCAGACGCTGGTCTGCCCCAGCATTTCTTTTCGTTCTTCAATTATTGGAAATTTTTCTGCGGTCTTAATATCCAGCCGGTTAATAATTTCCTTCTCGTTTGTTTCGTGTTTTAGATAATAGCCCTCAAGGAATTCAAGTTCCTGTTCAGTCTCAAGTTTCTTGACTACTGCATTTGCCGCCCCCCACGTAATATCAAGTCTGGATGAAATTTCAGTTCTATTGAACCCCAGAAGGTGCAGGAATTTTATTATTGGTGTTTTGGATTCTTTGTTCTTATTACCACTATGGTCTTTTACCGGTTCGTGACCCGCGATGAATGTACGATTACAGTTATTGCACCATCTTCTTATTTGAAGTTCGGTCTGGGTTGTTCTGCTGCCGTGACCGATTGTTTCTTTTGAACCGCAATACGGACAAATATCACCTTTAACTTCCCGGCTCCGTATTTGTTTGAACTGGTGAAGCCCGAAATCAATAAAAAAGTTTTTTTGGATTTCGAATAATAATGTTTTTGGTGTCACTGGTTTTTCAGATTCTGCTGTTTTTAGGATAATTTGCCCATCCTGCGTCCACATTTCCAGTTTTGCACATTGACCGGGCATTTATACCACCCGTTTTTCTAATGCTTGACAGTGTTCTCCTAAAAAATCCGAGTCCGATAGTCCTGTTGTATCTGTTCCTGTTTTTCCCATGGTAATACCACATCCGTATCCTGTTTTTTTTTCCATTGTTTTTTAATGGATTAAGATTAAGAGATTGAATTAAAACATAAAGAATATATAACTTGCGCTTTTATCGCTAGTTAACTGTATGTGCAGAAAATTAACGATATATTAAATTGTGCAAAAATATTGATGCACAAATCGATATAACTGATATCACAAATGCTGATATAGCTATTGATAATATCGGTGATGTGTTAACCAGCCTGATTGTATCGAGTTTCGATACTGCAATGATTAGAAAAACTAACCCGATTAGAGACGCTTCTATATATGAGGCACCGAATATTTCACATAGAATTAACGTTATTATGATTATGAGTATAGTTCCAATAATCAGGTCAATCAGTATCACTTTTTTTATCCTCCAACGATGTGTTTTAATGCAGTGGTTATATTTCTGAATACAGTATCTAATCCAAATGACTTTATGGCGTTTTTAATATGATTGTAGAACATCTTGTCCGTTGAAGATAGATTATTTGCCCGTAAAGAGTTATATAATTCCGTATCTTTTTGCATTATTGTTTCTATATCTATTGTTTGCATGTTCGCTTTTATGGTTTGGTCGGCTGCATCTTCAACAATAAAATTATCGTCCTTATTGATAGAATCACCCAAGAATTCAAATCTTCCTGTTGATTCTGGTTTTGTTAAAAGTATATTGTACCTTCCATCTTCAGATACTGCTATTCGTTTCTGTAATATTCTTATAGCGGTTTTTTTTCCGTTCACTTCCTTGGTTTGATATACTGCTTTATCGTTCGAGACCATAAACTGTATATACAGATTCCTTGGCTTGCAGGATGAAAGTACGTCTACCCGGTTCTCTGAATTTGATATTGTCAGTATACCATTGCATTCAGCGATAAACTGGACTTCTTTTACCGCTGATAGTTCCAATTTCTGTTTAATATGAGTCCCTTTTTTATATTCGATATCTGTTGATGCTGATACTGTGGCGATTATGAGCGTTAAGGCTATTGTCACAAAAAATATTGTTTTTAATGTTCTCCTATAGCCTGTCATTTTAAGTCTTCCAATATAGATATTTTCTTTTTTAACGTATAATGCTTTGTATCATTCCTATAAAAATAACTATCTCCGATTAGAGCAACAAATGTGCCGAACGCCCCGAAATTTAAAAAGGTATAAAAATATTTCGGGGAATCTATTAGATAGTTAATTATATAGACATTAAATCCTACCGATACCAGAATCGCCGATAGGATTACAGTTAACGTTCCATATAATAATGTTTCTTTTAACCATTCCCGTTTTTTATCGCTTCGAATCGTTTGGATAAAAATCACTACCAGTGAGAACAGATAGGCTCCAACTGCGACCCACCAGTTAAACGGTTCTACGACTACACCATAGTTTAATGAGGAACACTGGTTATTCATTGTGAGAGAATCTGTCAGGCATTTTGCAACGTCTATTGCCGTCGGTTCTGTTGCGCCTTCCCTTATATCCGTGAAATTTATTTTGTTTGTGGTTGACGAGGTTGCTGGTGCTGGTGTTGGTACTGGCGTTGGTGTTCCGCCCGCTCTGCCACCACCGCCGCCTCCGCCACCACCGCTGATTGGTATTGTGTCTCCGCTGCTTCCTGTGCTGCCTCCAGCCAGTGGGGGCTGGATTGTAAACGATAAACTTGATGAAATGTTTCTCTGGTTCCCTGTCCCATCCACTGTATAGAATGATGTTATGTGATAGTTCCCTAAAATCATTGTAGTCGCATATGCAAGATTACAATTTGCCGTTGTTCCGCTTATCCCGCAGGCCATTGTCCAGTTCGCTTCTGATGCGTCCGGATTGACGATTCGTGCTTTTACTGAAGTGATATTGGTATCATCCATTAAATTAGCATATACTGTTACTGCATATCCCTGAACGTAACTATTTGTTGAATCTGTGCTGCTTGACGTCAGCCATGGGGCTGTTATATCACTGACAGTCAGATTCCAGATTGTCGCCAGAGAGGTGCCGAACTGGTTGGTTGCTGTTACACTTACATTCTTTGCACCCAGAGTATCCCATGAAGTAGAAAATGTCCGGGCGTTCTCCCCGGCCTGTGGAACCCCGTCTATGCTCCATGTATAATACTGGATTATAGCGTCGGTAGTAATACTGAATGATATTGGGGTTGAAATGTTCAACCTGATTCCGGATAAACTGTTGTTCGAAGTTATTGTATTGCTCCAATCTATGATATGGGGTTTATCTGAAACCAAAAATGAATTTGAAGTCGTTATGTTCTTTCTATGCGCAGAACCATCAACTACAGAATAGTAAAGTACATTATATGTCCCAAAAGCCGAAGTGTTTGTTGTTACATAATAACAGTTTGATGTATTCCCTGTCGCTCCGCATGTCATTGCATAGTCTGAATATGTCAGGTCTGGGGTCTGAAGACGAATTATTGCACTGCTAATGTTAGTATCATCTGTGAAATTCGCTGAAATGTTGTTGCTTTCATTCACAGCTATAGCGGTTGCACGTACAGTTTCATTTGTCAGCCACGGGTCTGTAATGTCGCTGACCGTTACTGTCCATGTTTTTGTCGGGGATGTTCCGTTGTCGTTCGTTGCTGTCATGTTTATTGTTTTTATACCCAAGGTATTCCATGAAGTTGTGAAATCGCTCTGGTTATTGTTTTGATTCACGCCATCCCTGAACCATTCCCATGTCGTTATGGTCTGGTCTGACGTAACAAAGAAGTATATCGCTGTTGAGAGGTTTATTCTCGGTGCCAGAGAGTCATTATTCGTTGCGTTATTGCTCCAGCTATTTATTATTGGTGTGCTTATTCCTACAATCGCTTCCTGAGATGATAAATGGGGGAACAGGAATCGTACCAGAGTATGGGCTGAATCAATTACGCTCGTTACAACGCCATACAAGTATCCATCTATCACTGTATATGTCCAACTTGTTATCTTCGTTGCATTGATGTCCGAAGTGTTTCCTGCTGGCAATGAGGCTGATATCCACGACCCGTTTATTGCCTTGAACCAGATATTTGTAATGCTTGATGTTAGGAGTGTCTGGGTAATCGCATATATGGAGGCATTAACCTCGGCAGTTCCTGTTACGTTAATTGTGTAATTCGCGCCCGATTTTGTTGTCGTCTGGATGATTCTTGAAACGGCCAGAGAATCAATCTGAGTCGCGGTAGTGTAGTTTACATTCAATCTTGCCATGAACTGGATATCATTGCCAAGTGAACTCCATGTATAATTCGAATCGTTTGAGGCATTGAGATTTACTGCTGTTGTGTCATACCAGCTATGTGTGCCTGTCTTTGATGTATTATCTTTACCCAAGTTACTCCACCCGCCTGCTCCCCCGGCTCTAGTAGCGAAATAAATCCTGTAGTGACCATGTTCCTTATAATCACTGACTGATAATGGAATATTCTTCCAAGACCAGACTCCTGTTGTTTCTGCACCATATGTTAAATTGTGGAATGTACCGTTCGGTTCGTTCACTGTTAAGGTTAAATTTCTATCCCCTGAACCAGCGGAGTTCGAATATAAATATAGGTCAACCGAAATATTGTTTACTGTTTTATTATTATCTATTGATGCTGTGTGATTTACCGGGTCGATATGAACCCTGCCCTTTGCATATAACCTGTTCCAGTCTGCTGTTGAAGTGACAGTAAATCCCGATTCAAGCATCGTGCCGATGTTTGGAACTCGTATTTCCGTCTGGTTCTGGAAATTGGGTTGGCCATACCTGAACGTGTTGTTGCCGTTATACCCGTATAGTACAGCACCTGCCATATAGTCGAAGTAGAACTTATCATAATCGTCCACAGCACCGAATGACATCAAGACGACCGGAATATTATGTGAATTGAAATAACTGGCTCTCTGTTTTTCTAAGTCCATATCTTCCCATGAATATACCGGTGCATTCACTGTTCCGTCCCATCTTGAGAACGCCGATTCTTTCATTATTACATCACCGAAAGTGGCGAAATCTTGAAATGCGGTGTATGTGTTCAGGATTACTTTTTTATTATTTGTTACCCTGATGTACTGGACAAGCTCTTTTATTCGCGCACTGAAATTCGTTCCGCCTACTCCTGAATCCATACCATCTACGAATGTGTTGTAGCCACGGGCAATTGCCCAATCCGCTTCTGTTTTCTTTCCAGCTACCCATGCGTCGGTATTTGCATAGTCAGCGACTGAAATATAAATGTAAGTGTTTGCTGCTGATTGGTTTATAGTTGCGTTGATGCTTGCCGCGTTTTTATCTGCGATAATCACATATTTATAATCCGTGTAGTTTGTAATTAGAGATGAATTCAGCCATGCATAATTTACGATACTTAACGGGGTTTTTATGAATGACGGGTCGAATAATTCTGTCTTAATATCCAAGTTTGCAGTTAACAAGCCTGTATTATCATACTGGTTTGTCCCGTAGACGAAGGTTTTGTTAGTCGTTTCCGGAACACTGTAAGCTATATGACTTGTCGTTCCCAATACAACCCGGTCTATTGCTTCTTTTGTGATGTAGCTGAAACTATTTGCCGATACATTGAAGTACAGTGTGCCAGATGTTGGAAGTTGTTTCAGAACGTCTCCTGTCGTATCTAAGTATGTTCCGGTTAAACCTGATATCGACCTGTTCTGGGTCGAGGATTGGTTATTATACAGGATAATATCGTAACCACCACTGCCGTTATTAACATTCGTGGCATACGTCTCTGCCGGCTGAGTCCCTGCTATTGTACCCCTTAACCGGTTAATTATATTTGTCTTATATAGAGATATTAATGTGAAATTTGTTGCTCCTGAATATACCCTGCTCCTTGTAGTGTTTCCCCTTGTCGTGATTGATTCCTGAGAAATAAAATCCGAATCGTTTACGATGTTCAAGTAAATTAACGGATTACTCTTTACGTACACCGAGTCAAGACCACTAGCCGTCTGGACGGTGTATACCGGGAATTTATTATTCGTCTGTTCAGTTATGTTCTGGGATATTTTATTTGAGAAATTACCCCTTTGTGCTGCTGTGGCGGAACTGTTCGTGAAATTGAACTCTATCCACTGGATATCGGATTCATACGGGTCTACCTTTAAATCCGGGAAGTGTGCTGTGATATTTATGTTTGCCCTGTTTACGTTCGGTGTATTATTATAGTCTCCCCCGACATTTAATCTCAGGGCTATTCTCATACCTATATTGTACGAATAATTAATCGCTGGAAGCATGTTATTCCACGTTGATGCCGAAATATTATCCCAATCCAGAGTTATGACCGATGTGGTTATCCCGTTTGATTTAAATTCGTCCATTGTTGCATTCGATGGCGTTGATGTGTTCAGGATAGCTGTTACTCCATTTACGACATCGACTGGCTGCACTACTGCCAGTACCAGATAAGTTAAGGATGGTGTAATTGACCCTTCATTGCCTGCATTATCCTTTGGATAGAATTTTAATACGGTATAAGTCCCTGCTGCATCTGTATCCGTATAATCCAAGGTACATGTAGCATTAGTGCCTGATGGAGTACAGGACATCGTGTAATTACTTGCAGTTTGGTTCGGGGTCTGGATTGAAACTATAGCTGAACTAACAGCGGTGTTATCAGAAAAATTTGCGGTCAGTGTCGTTAATACTCCACCGGTGCCCGATGTCGGGTTGAAGGATGATGATGTTAATGTTGGGGGATTAAAGTCGGATTGTATCTGCGTACCCCACGTTGACCATGTTAGCTCCGGAGATGCATAACTTCTTATACGAAGATTGTCAGCCCACTCACTCCATGCGCCGTTAGCGGTATATGTGGATATGCTAACTTGAGTCGTGTTGGTTCCATTTAGAGTAACATTTGCATATTGTGTACCGTTTACAGAAGTTGTGGCTTTGCCTATAGTATAGTTTAGTATCCCACTTGTATTATACCAAGTATTTAATATATATGGTGTGTGATTAGTAGAACCAATAAAACTGAACAGATTTCCGGTATTATCTATACATCTTCCTAGACTCATATACATATTTGTCACTCCGGGAACTGCTATCACTACCCCGAAGGCACCTAAAGAATATGTGCATGTTCCGCCGCTTTGGGGTTTATCTGTTCTGAAATTTCCCTCGAATCTCTGGTCTCCCGATATGGCCGAATATGTTTTTGCTACATTGACTGCACCATCCCCGCCACCAGATGAATATGCTTGTAATGATTTTGTTCCCGGAGGAACACTTGTTGTATTTACAATCGTTCCGCTGAATGTTCCTCCATACTGACTCGTAACAGTCCAGCCGTTTTGGTTGTTTATTGATGAGCCGACAGCGTAACTTTCGAAATCTTCAAAAAATGGAAATGTTTTTGTTCCGTTGCTTGCCCACGTTGCTGCTCCATTACCGTAATACATATTTACGGTACCGTTTCCGGTTACGTTTACCCATACTTTGCCCAGTGTTGTTGCACTATCTGAGGTATTCTGTTCGAACCAGTATGGTAATTCCGTTGTGTTTTCCAATGTAAACCGAAGGTCAGAACAGTTTACTGCTTTGCAGGATATGAAAACATCTGTGGCGTTATTAGTTCCAGTACCATTTGTAATATTTAAAGGAATCTGATATGGCCGTATACCGTTAACCATTGCGTTGTTCACTACATATTGCCACGAGTTGTTCCACCACGTCAGTTCAGGTATTGGGGTATTATAAAAAGACGGGATGGTTTGGATACTGACTATTCCGGCTTCGGCTTCTTTGTGGTATATCACTTTAAGAATAACCGATTGTCCATCATCTATTTTTATATCGTTCTTGCCCAGTGGTTGCCATTCAGTCCGGTATTCTGTTGTTGTATTCGTTCCGACAATTGCTGCCTCGTTGTAATAAAATATCGTATTTACCGGGAGTGTGTCCCCTGTCAGGTTTTGATGCCTGTCAAATCCTATAACCGACCAGTCCGGCGTGAAATTGGTTATCCCGTTTGAGAAATTCCATTTGTATAATCCATTGTTTGAGCCATACTGAACTGGAGTGCGGTTTATATTCCATGTGGTTGTTATGTTGTCTGCTGCTACTATATTGTTAATTAACGTGCTGTTCTCAACGGTTCCATAAATGTTGTTTGTGACACCATATGGTACTGTAGTCTGGATGAACCATTCTGTCTTTGTCTGGTCAATTTCTTTTTTACCTTTTACCTTGTTGTGGTGGGTTGTTATACCTAAATCACTTGTTTTCAGATTATTTTTATGGGATGTGATTTTGAATACTTCTTCCATCGTAACAAGGTCTTGAGATGTTGATATTTGCTCCACGGTTACTGCCTCTACCAAGTCTTCTTTGATATGGGCAGTCTTTGTAACATCATCAAAAGAATATGTTATTACCGGGGGTTCAACTGAAGCCACTATATCCGAATATCCGATTAATATTGCAAGTAAAATTAATCCTACGCATATTTGTAATGAATGTGCACGTGCCATATTAGCCTCTATAAATATGGATTGTGTTCCTTAGTGATAAATGTTCTCTACACGTTTTTTCGCATCGTTCTGGTTGTTCTCTATTATGACGTAAAGATACAAAGCCCATAAAATTAAAACCAAAATGAATAGTAAAAAATGCGCTACATACACAAGCCATTCTGAGAATCCGTGTTTTAAAAGCATGTTCACCGCATTATATGCGTCTGAACCGGTTATTGTTGGGTGCAAAGATGGTAAATTAAGGGACATAAGGATTGTCCCACCAACCATTATCGACTTTTCAGGTTTAAGAAATGTAATAATTACTGTGAGGATGAATATTGCCAGTGATGGGAACATGAAGTAGAACCATAGTGACGGCCAGCTTGCTGATACTGGTGCAATCACTGAGGTTGAACCGGTCATGCCAAATATACCTCCCATATCATAGCTGTCGATTGACCAACCGTTTATCTTTGCTGCAATCCCATGCAGAATCGGGTCATGAAGGAACGTTGATAGGGAAAGCCCGAACATGACAATAACTATTGACCAGTATATGGGGTCGTTGGATTCCATTTTACCATTCGATTTGCGATTCATTTTATCCTCTGGTTCTGCCTATACATAATCATCTATACTCCTATTTAAATGTCGTTTTATGAATTCGTCCTTGGTGCGGAATGTGCATTTGCAATATCTATCTATCTTACATTTTGTTGCTTCGTCTATTGGATAATCTAATTCTTCTAAAAAATCTTGTATAGTCATGACCTTAACGTTTTCTGGACTTTCTTTGTTCCATCGGTCATAATCTGTATCTGAAAAAGAGTCACTGAATACAACTATCCAGAGTTCATCCAAATATTTGTAATACTTTTTTTTTCTCCATTTATCAGATACTGCCTTTTTGCTTTCTGTGTTTGTAACGTCTATTCCTATATTTCTCCCAACATTACATATAAATTCGATAACATTTCCTTGTGCCAGCCTATTGTTGTATGTTGGGTCTGGAAGGTTATGTAGATGCGCCCAACCGGTTAATATCTGTTTGATGATGCCTTCCGACCTTTTACCTCTCCTTCCAACATAAGTCATTAATTCAGATATATATTCATCGTATTGGGATATTGGATATCCCATTAACATTCTAAATTTATTTGCACCTCCATGATTTGTTATCTGCGCTTGCAGGTCACCCCTCCCCTCGTTTTTCAATTCAGCAACCATTGGAAAATGATTTAGTTTCATTGCAATCAGTCTTATTCCTGAAATTATCGTGGCATCCGTCCAATACCCCTTAGTCCTTTGGATAATTGGTTTCTCACATAATCCTCTAAATTTGTTTGCTCCGCCGTGTCGTGTTATTGCGCCAGTTAAATCTATCCTCCCTATACTAATTAATTCTTTCCTTGTTGGAAAATGTCCCAGCGTTTTTGTTATTTGTTCTAATTCATAAACTATTATTTCGTCAGTCCAACTACCATTATCTTTTTTCGTTATATGGTATCCCATTAATTTTTTGAATTTATTAACACCACCATGTATAGCTATTTGAGAAGCTAAATCTCTCCTTTCCTTCGCTCTAAGTTCTTCCATTGTTGGAAAATATCCGAAAAGTTCTATTATTGGTTCTAATTCAGCTATTACTGTTTCATCTGCCCAGTAGTCCTTTGGTTTGCGTTGTGCTTCATACCCCAATAAATTCTGGAATTTATTGTATCCGCCTTTAGTGGCTATTGCCCCAGCTAAATCACCCCTGTTTAGGTTTATTAACTCATCCCTTGTGGGAAAATGTGCGATTTTAATAATTATTGGTTTTAATTCAGAAACGATTATTTCGTCTGACCAATAGTCTTTTGATTTCTTGATGAGTTTCTGACCCAATTCGGTTCTGAAATGGTTAATTCCACCGTGCCTAAATATTCTGGCAATAAGACCTTCTTTATTTATACGCCTGAGTTCTTGTGAGGTGGGGAAATGGCCTATCTGAATCGTCACTTCTTGCAGTTCGTTTATAATTATTTTGTGTGCCTTATATCCTTCGGGTTTTAACCTTTTCATAGGTACCCTTAGTATTCCCATCATATTATTTTTATTTGCTGCTGCTTTGTGCTCTGGTGCTTTACCAGATTCATCAGGGCATTCGAACCACCCTCCCCTGTTTGGTGGTTTCTTTGCCATTTATATCGCCCGTATAGCTATCTTATTATGTCTATCAAATCCAACCGTATTGACTATAACAACATCTTCTGTTTTTGTAAATTTTAACATAATACCGTTCTCATTAATATAAACTGTTCCGGCTTTAAAGACAATATTATAGTGGTTTTGATTTTTTGTGTTTAATATATTTGTCGCTGTGACACTAATCGTATCTTGTGATAACGGTGTCAAGACAAAAGATGTGCTATCAATTATTATCTGTGCTGTTTGGTTTGATTTGAAACTGCCCACCTTTTGAGTAAATAGAATATTCTGATACCACTCAGATACTATCGTCCTAACGGCTTCTGGATAATTTGATTTTCCTATTTGTACCTGATTCCCTGTAATACGAATATAATCTCTTCCCTGAATTGAAATAACATCTCCAGTCCCATACTGCACCTGATTTCCCCTTATAATAGCTGTGTTGTTGCCGATAAATTTTATCGTCTGTATTACGGTTTTTTCATTAATTGCAAGATGCTGTGGATACGATGTAAGGGCTATCGATGTCGCAAAAAATAAGATAAAAATTAATCCGAATATAATAAGCGATTTTGCCGTTGTGGATTCGTCTTCGAATTTCCTACTTCTCCTCATATTTTCACCTGCCCGCTTTTTAATGCCCCTGATATCCATGCATAAAGCAGTATTGCAATGATAAGTGTAACCACATACATCGTTCCGGCATCGAAATTATTTGATGATAGCAGAACCCCTGTATTGAATGTACTGTGAGCGATAATAGATGACATAAGATTTTTCGTAAAAATATAAAGTAATGTTGTCACGAATGCAAGAAGCAATAACACCAAATACATCCCTTGGTTTGCGCCCTGCGCCAAATATGTTGGTATGTGCATTAGAATCCAAAAAGCAGATGCAAGTATATACGCAATGAATATATTTTTGAATATCTTCAAAAACGCAAATGGAGCCAAGACCCTCGCCATTGATTCCTCTGAACTGCTGACTACTAACCACTGGCTTAATATATTTACTGATAAACTTAAATATGGTGGAATTACTGATGCTGTAGATAATGATGACGCCCCCGTGAAATCCGGAACTAATATACTTGCGGTGTCCGCTGTGTATTTGGTGATAATACTTCCTATGAACAAAGCAGCCATTCCTCCAATGATGCCAAGCGGTACCGCAATTTCCATCCCTTTGTCTGACCAACCAACAGCTTCAAGGTCTTCGTCTACTGACCCTCTTCCAGTCTTGTCTGCTGATGCCGCAAGTGTGAATACTAAAACTAACGGAATTGCAAAAACTAAATATAAAGGGTCTTTATAAAATAATGCTAATATAATAACAGATAGACCACTCAGTATTAAGTAACCGGTGGTCGCACTGCCGCTATCTGACTCCTGACGAGAAACCATAGTTTATGAGGGGGTGAAAATCCCCCTCGTCCTCCTTAACCCTTACTTCTTAGCGTAATAGCCGAAGTAGACTATTATACCAAGTATTGCTACAATCCCAACTACAATTATGTTGCGCTGTTGCGGGGTCTTATTCGGCGAGGTCAGGATTGCGAGTGCCCCGGATGGGGCTGTTGTTGTTGGCTTAACCGTGCTCCTTTCCTCAGAAGCAAGGATTGCGCCCATTTGGGATTTCTTTGTCGTAAATGTGGTTGACGATATTGTTCTGTGCCCTGCGGAATCCGCCCTGTTGTAGGTCTCGTAGATTACAGAATATAATTGACCATCATGCAGGCTTGACAGGGATACCGATGGTGTCAGGGTGCTGTTCGTCCATGAACTTGTCTGGTTAACAATACCGCCTGAATACCAGATGATTCTGTTCCCGACATATGCGTTTGTCAGATTATCTGTTGATGTCGCTACTGTCCATCCGAATGTTGCCGTAGTTCTGGTTATGCTGCTGGCCGCCGCCCCGGACAATGATGGGTCAATTGCATCCATGGAGATGTTGTGCCCGTTTGCTGTCAGGAAACTGTCGTTATAAAAATATTTTCCCGACAGGTTGCCCGGATATAGTGCAAATAACACTGATACTTCAGTATATCCTGCGGCTTTTACTTTCATTGTTCCATAAGTTATACCATTTCCGCCATTATCTCCCGCCATACTTTCCCCGACACAGGTCAGGTTAAATAATCCGTTTGCATCGGTTGTGGTTGTAACTGAACTGTTCGATACGTTAAATACAGTTGCGCCTGCAATTGCCGTGCCGTTGAAGGACAGTACATTACCGGAGATGTTTGTCTGGTTGGCTCCAGCATTGCAGTGTTCTGTGCTTGCTGTTACCATTCCTATGTTCATTATCGATACTATAACTACCAACATGAGTAGTTTTAACAGGTTAGTTGTTCTCGTAGGGAATCCTCCTTTTATAAACTATTATATGATGGTATATAACATTTCGTTTATAAAGGTTTCCATGGCTTGGTTCCCCGGCAACCAACAAAAAAAATTATGTCATGCCAATTGAAATTGACCTTCCCAATACTATTTGGGATTCCGTCATATCGAATTCCTTTGACTTGCCATTAACTGAAATTACATATTTTCCTGTCGGTTTTGTATCGAAATTTGTAGTTCTTGTTTCCCAGCCAGTCGTTGAATACGGGACAACTAATGAGAACAGGCCATGCCTGTCGCTCATAGTTGTTTGAGTATATTTAAATTCACGGCCTTGGTTGGTTTTTATCGGCAGGGATATAGATACGGTGGTATTCGCTGGAGCCGTCCCGAATATGTTCCCGCCTTTTACGTATTCAAATATTTTGACGTATCCGGTCGCCTGTGGAGCTATGGCCTGTGAAGCTGTGTTATGACCGAACATCAAATTGTATAATGCTTTTGATTGTTCCTCAAGCTGAGGGTTTCCTCCTCCAACTTTAGCGTTTAGTGTTGCCGGACTTGGGAATGTTTCATGAACCAATCGATATCTTTGCAATCCGTCTGTATCGAGAATATGTAGTTTTCCGGTCATGCTGGTAAAAGATTTCAGGCCGGGAGCCTGCTGGTATCCATTGTTTGTTCGTATTCCAGTTATATAGAACTTGTTTGGCTGAAACTCGGTAGTTCCGCTAAATCCCGCGTCCATGATATCAGTCTGTTTATTCCATGTTGCGATTATATTCTGAATACCATATGCCATGAACCCATCTGTTACTATATATCGTGTTCCTAATTCATCCAGAATTTTATTTGCTTCTTGTTCTGTCTGTGCCGTCAGGAACGTCGATGCTCCGGGGCTGTGTGTGTCTCCACCGCCAATTCCTGCCTGAAATGGGTTTGCATTAGGTATCCTGTGACCCCAATACGTTATATCATGACCATAATCCCACCATGACATTACACCATATGCTGTGGATGGATATGGGTATTTTTCGCCCTGTGCCGGACGTGTATATGTTCCGTAATAGTCTACGCCCGTGTCCGGGGTATTGTTCCTCATCCATTTCATAGCATCATACCATTCAAAGTACCCTGCGGTTAGGGCACCGCTTTTTGTCGCTGTGGTTGATATTTTGAATATTGATGAGTCCTGCGGATAAAATATCATTCCAACTATAAGAATTAATAGAATAATTATCGGATATGCTTTCAGACTTGAGATTGTATTTTTTATTGAATTTAAATTGAATTCTTTCCATCCAACCCAGTCCAGTATAAATGCTGCCCATACTGATGTCATAACAGCTACGTTAATGGCATAGTAATAACTGAATCTGAGTTCTGCCAGCGATATCAGTAAAATGAAGATGCTCCATACTGCTACCAGTGTGTATTCTGGTTTCTGCCGTCTTATGCTTATATATCCAATTATTGCCAGACCGATGAATGACAAATAATAATTTATCCCGAAATATCCGACCGCTGTTGCTGTATTCATTGTTTGGGCTTCAGCTACCGTCGCTTGCCCGCCTGTACGTGCAGAAAACATAATCGCCATATTACCCAGTGTTGTTGCGAACAGGTCTGGTAATATGAGTTTTATAACTAGCCCTCCAACACCCATAATAACAGCCAGAATTATTATAAACGCAATGGGGCTTGGTTTCATCTTTTTTAAGATAGTATAGAGAAGTGCGGTCATCGCTAACCCGATTAAAGGTACAACGATATGAAGAAGTGAATAATATGCTGAATCGAATCCATTTCCGATTTCCACATAAGGAGAAACCAGTAATGCCGGGATTATGAATAGTGGAATGCTGATTATTATCAGATAATCCGTTGGTTTGGATTTGAGGTTATCTATTACGAACTGAAGTCCTATAAAAATTCCAAACACTACAATGAAAAACACTCCCGCAGTCCAGTTCAGGAGATAAATACCGAGGAAAAAACCAGCCATTATTGCATTTATGAATCCCGGTATCACTAAATGAACTTTGCTTTCCCGGAAGTTATCGAACGTCAATGATTCTGATTTCTTGAGAGCCATTACAAAATACATTACTGCTATTGTAAGGAATAGAACTTCTGCAATGTGATTGTCTGTGAATCCCAGTACAGACCTCGACAGGAACTGACCCGGCAGAAGTGCGGTAAGAGCCGCTGCAATTATACCGGCTTTTCTTCCGGCCAGTTCTTTTGCGATGTAGAATGCTGGTATTACGCATAAAGCACCTAGTACAGCCGGATAAAAGGAACCGACAGTATTAATTGTTAACTGGGATGGTGCCCCGCCATCAAATATCCGTCCTGCTATGATTGATATTGCTGCTATTGTCTGGTCAAATAATGCTCCCCAGTGCAGCCTGTTCCCATATGGAAATTGAGTGAACGCATCATAGAAAATCCTGTTTGGAAAATTAGCAATTGTGTTTTCCACAAGACGCATATGAAATACTGCATCGTCCATTGCAAAAGTAAGTCCTTCTGCCATTACTTGTGACATGCGTTCATATGGGATTATTGCCCTAACATAAAATGAGACCCCTACAAAAAACGCTACTATCAGTCCCGTGATTATGTTTGCCCTGCGTGCTCCACTGTCCGTTTCAGATATCTTCGTCAGCGGTTCCTGTTTCTTATTATTTTTTATTTTTTTCATGGTTTTATCCTCGTTCCGGTAAAAAGTTCGTGACTGATATAGTTTAAACTGCTACCGTCACTGATAATCTTCCCATAAATATCAAGCGGTTTTGAACTTATGTTCCTGCGCTGGAGTTTGGTTTTGAATTGCTTTAACATTTGAGAATGTTCGTAATTCCCATTGTTATCAGCGTATAACTTTTTATGATAATAACCCTGTCCGTCGCCTACGAACGTCCATAATCTCGCAGCTTCTTCTTTTGTGAGTTCTCCAACCACATCTACAATCGCAATATTATTATATTTTTTATAATCCGCGTTCCTGATTTTTTCTGTTCTTTTGTATGTTAGGAACCACAGTTTTTTTGATATTATTAATGAATCCGCAGCAAATACAGATGTATTATGATGTAAATTCAAAATCCATGGTAATCTAGTATCAGCATCATATAAATCCGAAATATACTGATACATTTTATAAAGATATGTATGGGGCTTGTCTTGCTCTAAAAAGTCTTGAATATAATTCTTGATATTCTCGAAATTCGTACTCGGTATATACTGATTAATCGATAAGAACATTACAACATCGAACCCGTCATCAATCAGTATTTTCATTCCAATATTGCAATTATTTACCAGCCCCTCCATGGAATATCGATTATCTTTAAACCATGTCTCATTCGTGGATATTAATTGTATTTTTGGATTTTTATTGTTTATTGTTCCGGGGGTTTCCGTTGTTGAAATCAATAATACTTTATCTGCAAAATCACAGAATGATTGAAGTACCGTATCGCTGATATGATGATAACCATGCTCTTTGAGATTTCCGATTGGGCAAACGATTCCCAGTTTCATTATAGTCCTCCGTGGGGTGCAGGGATTGACGGCGACTCCTGTTTTATGATGTCACAAATCTTTATCACGTCATCTTCAGTCAATCTTCCGTATAATGGAAGTGCCAGTGTTTCATTTACTACCATATTGGCAACCGGTAAATTCTCTTTTTTCGATGATGGTAAATGACGATAACAGGTATAATCGCTACATAGTGGATAAAAATATTTCCGGGCAATTACATTATACTTTTTTAGCCGGTCATGGACTGTATTTCTTGATGTTCCGAAGCGGTTTTCATTGATTCTTATAACGAAATACTGATTACTAGACTGCGTTACTGATTTTAACTCCTTCTGAAATGTGATTCCATCCACATCGCTGAGTTGTTCACGGTACACTTCAAGCAGTCGCTCTCTTTTAATATGTTCCTCATTCAGGATGTCCAAGACCGCTAGACCCAGTGCAGCCTGAATTTCATTCATCTTTCCGTTTATGCCCGGCATGACAACTTCTTCTTCATTCTTTATCCCGAAATTCTTGAGTAAATCAAGTCTCTGTTTTAGATTGTGGTCTTTGAATGTAAGTGCTCCACCTTCCCCTGTATGAAATAATTTGGTTGCATGGAAACTGAACATCGTAATGTCCCCGAAATTTCCAATTCCGATATCGTTTATTTCACACTGGAATGCATGTGCAGCATCGTATATGACTTTAAGGCCGTACCTGTCTGCAATGTCCTGAATCACCTTAACGTTGCATGGAACGCCGAATACATGAACTCCAAGGATACCTGTGGTCTCAGGGGTAATCATGGATTCAATCTTTGTTTCGTCTATGTTCATCGTCTCTGGATTGATATCACAGAAAATGGGTTTGATGCCGTTCCACGTTAAAACATGTGGGGTGGCTGCGAATGTGAAGGGGGTCGTTATTACTTCGCCCGATAATCTCAGACTCTGGCAGGCTGTGATGAGTGCTATCGTCCCGTTATTGAATAGTGAAACGTTCTGTACTTTCAAAAGCTTTGTTAATCTCTGTTCTAAGAGCTTGTGCTGTGCTCCGAAATTCGTTAACCATTGAGAATCCCATACTTCCTGTAGTCTGGCCATCAGGTCTTTTAGGTCTGGTAATAATGGACGGGTAACGTATATCGGGTTGGTGAATGCCAGCTTGTTCACTTTATCGCCTCACAAATAAGGGCGTCTTCGGAAGGAGTGTGTTTTTCCAAGAAACACAGTGCTGGCGTCCCTGATTTATGATATGTGCACGGTGTTACTTCTCTGAAACCGGCAAGATTCAGTTCGTATTTCAAAGAATCGTAGGAATGATTGAATTTATGCCCCCATTCATTCCAAATGAAATTCAAATAATGTGTGCCAGTGTAGATGTTTTTATCCTTTGTTTTGGAATATTTCATCTTCTCAATCTTCCAACCGTATGAGTACAGGCTATCTTTTATCATTGCCTGTAAATCAGGTTGTGCTATCCGGAACGTCCCGCCTGCCTGCATTACTTTGAATATGTTTTTTAATACGAGTCGTAATTCTTCTATGGAAAAATGTTCGAGTACGTGCTCTGCATAGCATAATCTAACACTCTCTTCAGGAAAGGGAAATGCATTAAGTAAATCCACAGGTAAAACGATTTTGTCTTTTGGATTCAGGTCGCAATTGACCCAGCCGGCTCTAACATGACCACCACAGCCCAAATGTAATTTTATTGGGTAGCCCCCCATATCAGTTATAATTTTATTAATTCGGTTTTTTGATAAAATCCGGCATCTTGTTCGTTGAATTTGCCTTTTCATCAATTCTATTACTTGCATTAGATTAATCTCCTCCATTCCTCTTCCGTTAATGTTCGTATCAACTTTGCCGGGACACCCATTGCCAGCGTGTCTTCTGGGATGTCTTTCGTTACCACGGCTCCTGCGCCTATGAATGACCTGTTTCCAATTGATACTTTTTCGACAATTACAGACCCGGTGCCAATGAAGCATTCATCTCCTATTGTTACTTTTCCTGATATGTGCACTCCGGGAGAGACTGTTGTATACTTTCCTATTGATACATCATGCCCTATTGTGCAACCGAGATTTATTATGGAGTGATTTCCAATTGATATCTGGCTTGTCAGGATGTTCCCGGCGCAGATGATTACACCTTCTCCCAGAGTTATCCATCTTGAGTTTATTGTGCTTGGATGAACTACTGCGATGTAATCATATCCTTGTGCTTTTGTTTCCTCAATCCACCGTTTTCGTAATGGGGTTCCAATTGCACAAATTAAATTGGTTTCCTTTGGGTCGAGTCCGGTTGAGGGGTTAAGAATTATGGAGCTATGAATATCTTTTCCATTCAATCGTTTTCCAACACGGGAAATGCTTTCTTCAATAAATCCCCGTACAGAGCTTTCCGCTCCGAGGTCTGTAAATATGTTCAGAACTTCTCGTGCAAATCCACCTGCGCCAAGAATATACACTTTATTCTTTTTTATATTCATAAAATCCACTTCCTGTTTTCCTTCCTAATTTTCCCTGTTCTATCATTTGTTCGAATATTCGTGCGGGAGGTTTGAACCCTGCGATTGTTGAATTGAACGTTGTTAATATGTTATAAACAGTATCCAATCCAATAAAGTCTGCTAATTCCAGCAGACCCATCGGATGATTTAATCCCAGCTTCATTGCTGCGTCAATGTTCTTTATTGTTAATCCTGTCTCTTCGAGCATGTAACCAGCTTCGTTTATTGATGCAAACAATAACCGATTAACGATTCCACCCGGTATATTCCTCATTACTATCGGGGTTTTACCGAGCGATTTTACTAATTCCACTGCTTTGTCGATAGTTTCGACTGTTGTTATTGCCCCGGCATTTATTTCTACCAGATGCATTTTTTCGACCGGATTGAAGAAATGGATTACCACTGTCTGTTTTAACCTGTCTGTTGGTAATGCTATCTTGTTTATTGATATTGAGGATGTATTCGATGCAAAAATCGTTTTTCTTGAACATGTTTTTTCGAGTATTTGGAATAGTTCCTGTTTTGCGGTCAAATTCTCGATTATGCAATCGATTACAAGGTCTACATCTCTTAATTTTTTGAAATCTGATGTTATAACAATATTATTTAACGGAATACCACCTGGATAATATTTGTTTATTCTCGCTCCTATTTTTTTAATTTGTTCCTCAGTATTATTCTCTGTGTGGGTTTTCACAATGACTTTGAATCCCCTGCTAAGGAAGAAGCACGTAAGTTGGGTTCCCATAATGCCGGTTCCAATTATACCTATAGTTTTCATGTTTGTTGGCCTTTTGAAACATAATTACGATAAAGGTATCGGTCGTTGGAGTTTCCCGATATCTTTATCTACTTTATGTTTTATTTCTTTGATTCATGAGCGATTCGTTAATGTTCTCAGTTATCATATGTACGTACAGTGTACAAAGATATTCAGATTTAATTGAGGCAATCGATAGTGTTAAAAATCAAACATATCCGTTTATTGAAATAATTGTCGTTGTTGATGGGAATAAGGAATTATATGATACTATTTTAAGTCAAGATATTGGCGTAAAAATGCATCTCAATGACATCAATCTTGGTCTTTCAAAGAGCCGGAATGTTGGGGCTGAAATTGCTACCGGGGATGTAGTCGCATTTCTTGATGATGATGCTGTAGCTGACCCATACTGGATATCGCATTTGGCTATTTTGTACCGTCAAAATGATGCCGTCGCCGCCGGAGGAAGACTTGTTCCCTTATGGATAGATGGTGTGTCGGCTTTTATTCCGGAAGAGTTCTGGTGGCTCATCGGTGCCAATCCCAAAGGCAGCCCTGAACATATTAAAATTGTCAGGAATACTTATGGGTCTAATATAAGTTTTGCTCGTGATGTTTTTCTTCGGGTCGGTGGGTTCGATACTGGATTCGGATTCAATGCTGGAAAAAATACTGTTTTGCAGGGGGAAGAAGCTGATATCTGTAACAGAATTCAAGAACTTACCGGGGCAGGTGTCTGGTATAATCCTGATGCCATTGTTCATCATAAAGTGTTCAAGTCGCGGGTTGCATTAAAAGCATTGTTTCGTCGTGCGTTCTGGCAGGGGTATTCAAAACATGTGATGGGGGAAAAATCTTCCGATAAATTAAGTCAGGAATCGGGGTTCCTTAAATATGTTCTATTTACCGGCATCCCTGAGCGTATAATACAGTTATTTTTCCTTGTTGCTTTTACGGCCACTGTTGGGCTGGGATATATATATCGAATTATTGATTGGAGGATTGAAAATGAATGAAGAGATTGTCATCGATTTGACCGAAGCATACACCAACTGTGCAATATGCAACGAATGTACCCCATTGAAATGGTCAATTCCAATGTATAAAGGTAAAAAAGTTGACATCACAAAAACTGGTGTATGGGCTGGTATGCCTGTATGCAAAGAATGTTATTATGATGCTTTAGTTCGAGGAAGAACTTTCGCAGTTAAAGGAAATATTAGAAAAGCAGTAGTAATATCCAGAAAGAATGAAATGGTTACGTGGTCTTTTTTAAACAATCATAAAAAACTTGGACTTGATTCAGTTAGAGATATATCGGCTCATAGTGATGGTATTTATGATATTCAAATGGATTTTCTTGCAGAAGTTGAAGCTATGAAATCGGATGCTCCAACCCTTCAGGAGGAGTAGTTTACGAGAATACTTGTTACCGGAGCGACGGGGTTTATCGGGTCTCATTTAACCCGAAGACTTGTCTCTGATGACCATGATGTTGGGATTATTCAGCGTGCTGGGTCTAATATTGAACGAATTGAAGATATTTATGGCCGGCTTAATGTTTTTATTGCTGATTTAGCTGATAATGTAAAAGTTGCTGATGCCGTCCGAAAATTTAAGCCGGAGATTGTTTACCATCTTGCTGCGTATTATGTTGTTGAGCATTGCTTTTCTGATATAATGCCTCTCTATGATACGAATGTTCGTGGTTTAACCCTTCTTCTTGATGAATCACTTAAAAATGATATCAAACTGTTTGTGAATGCAAGCACTGCATTCGTATATGATGGAAAATCCAAGGTACATAAAATTAATCCGATTAGCTTGTATGCTGCTACTAAATTACAGGGCGAACTTCTTTGTGATTATTATGGCGAACGGGGAATGCAGTGTGTGACGTTTCGCCAATTTCCTGCTTACGGAGAATTTGATAATGCACGTAAATTTATTCCATTTATAATCCAGTCCGCTCTTAAAGGTGAGACGACTGAACTGAAAACGTCGCCGGGATATCAAAAATGGGACTATATTTATGTTGATGATATAGTGGATGCTTATATGTCGTTGATTTCAAGTCCCCCTTATACGAAAGCACATGAAATATTTGATATTGGAACTGGACATGCACCGACCCTTCGGACTACTATCAATCTCATTTTGAATCTACTTAATAGTAAAATCAATCCTGTCTGGGGTGCGGTACCATATCGTAATAATGAAATGTGTTATGCCTGTGCTGATACATATAATGCTAGGAAACTACTTCACTGGAAAGCTAAAACTACATTATATGATGGAATGAAAAAAACAATTGATTGGTATAAAGAACATAATAGGAGAGATTGAAAAATATGGCACAAATTGAAGGGGTTGTTGTAACTCCATTACGTAAAATCCCTGATGAAAGAGGTTGTATCTTTCATATGTTAAGAAATGATAGCCCGGTGTTTGAGAAATTTGGCGAGATTTATTTTTCACTTATCCATCCCGGTGTAATTAAGGCGTGGCATTATCATAAAAGTATGAAATTGAACTATGCCTGTATTCATGGCAAAATAAAACTTGTTCTTTATGATAATAGAGAAGGGTCTTCTACACGTGGAAATATCATGGAACTGTTTATAGGAGATGAAAATTATGCTCTTGTGACAGTTCCTCCTGAAGTATGGAATGGATTTAAAGGGATTGGAACTGAGACGGCTATTGTCGCCAATTGCGCTACGATTCCTCATGACCCGAATGAAATATTTCGTAATGACCCGTTTACTTCTAAAATTCCATACAACTGGGAGCTAAAACAGGGATGAACATTAAAACAGTCTATCGGATAATGCAGTTACTTAAACTTGCAAGCGTTACCTATGTTGATTTTACGAAAGAAACTATTTCAGCACTTCGATTCAAGGTTTCAGAACAGAATGACGATGAGTTCCTAATAATGAGAACGACTAAATTAGCACATCTCGTCGAGAAATATATTATGTTGAAACCAAAGAATGTTCTGGAACAAAAACAGGTCTATAATGAACTATCCCGGTGTCTTGAGGAGTTATATCTACGAGGTTATGAATCACTGCCTCAATTAAAATGGGCACAGAATATACGATGGGAATTTATAAATTATTATCATGATGTAAAAAATTGCCCGATGACTGGTAAATTTCATCAAAAACCAGAAAATCGGGAGCTTTTAGAAATTATAAAACAGAGACGGAGCGTTCGTAAGTTTATCGATAAAAAACTTGAGCCTGATATAATAGAGCAATTAATCTCTTCGGCTGAATGGGCACCTACTGCCTGCAACCAGCAGGGTCTTAAATATCTTATCATAAATGACCCGACCAAAAAGAAACTGGTTTCCGAATCAATACCCGGCGGTAAACTATTTGCTCATACAGCACCTGTTATCCTTATAGTATTAGCTGATAAGCGTGGGTATAGGCTCACCGAAGAAAGATTTACACCGTATCAGGATTCTGCGGCTGCAATTCAAAATATCTTATTAACGGCTGAATATCTTGGTCTTGGGGCTTGTTGGTGTACGTACACCTCATACAGCAGCGTGTTAAAAGAATCCGATATCAGGAAACTATTAAAAATCCCTGATTATTTGCTTATCTGTGGAGCCATAGCAATTGGATATCCTTCACAGTCTGTATGTGTGGTTACACGTGGGAAGTCAGACTGTTTTCACAATTCATTCCCGGAGTCCTATTAGAATATGGAACTAAATCGTGCTGCTAAGGAGATAATCCAAAACATCAAGACAAAGTATCTTGATTCTAATGGTATGGTTTCTAAGACTTACCCGGTCGGAACTGAAACTATTTATGCTGATTTCGATGATATCCTGCCCTTCCTGCTTTATTTTGGTGAAAATGATTTTACTCGTAACCAGATAGAGTTGTCACGCCAAATCACGTACAATGGAATGACGACCTATAATGATAAAATAATTTCATGGAGAAACGACGAGTATCTTGGAGCCGTGTGCTGTTTTTATAGACAATCCCGTGATGAGCTTATTGAAAATATGATTATTGAAGGCTTTTCGGGGATTGTGGTTTATCTTATTAAGAACGGACATATCCGTATGTGTTATGACCTTTCAAGGAATGGTGCTCCTGATTTGCAGTCGGCATGGTCTGGAGGATTGATTGAAGTATTTCTTGAAAACTCCGACCTGTTCCCAGACTGGAAAGGATGGGGAGTGAGAGCCTTGGATGCATTCTTAGATGATTACTGTTTTAAGAAATATGGGTTATTTAATTTTAAATCCCATATCAGTAGTGAACTTTTTAATTATCTGAATTGTAATATCAATATACTCCCTGATTCTATAAACCAGATTGCTAATGCACAATTTTACTATTTGAATAAAAAAGGATTGAAAAACAAATTACTGGAATCTCTGGCTTATACACTTTTTCAATTACCGACCGGGGCAATGTTTCAATTCATGAAGGCAAATAGTAATTTTATTTTTGCACTTATTACTGCCTATCGGATTACAAAAGATGAAAAATATAAAGGAGCTATAATCCGCTGGATTGATTCGGTATTGAAGAAATTGTACCGGGACGGTCTTGTTTATGGGTTGTGGTATCCAGACGGCAATATAAAGAATCCTGCCCTGACAGAAAGTTTTGTCATGATTGATATTCTCTGTGATACTTATTTTTTTGTGGATTCCAATCCTTTGTATCTCAAGATTGCTTCTGAAATCGCCGATAGGTGGCTTAACTTGAAATGGGATAATGGCCTTATACCTGCTACACCGGATAATATAAAGAACCATCTTGATAACCAGACTGATTTTTCAATTTCATTGCGACGATTGGCTGAACTTACCGGGAACCAGTTGTATTTAAATGCTGGAAAGGAGTTGTTCGCTTCTGCTCTTGTAAATCATCGAACTGAAGATGGATATGTTACTTCGATTTATAAAGATGGAACTTACGAAAACCGTGTTTCTCCGAAATATAATGGGCTGTTGCTCAAAGGGCTCATTTGCTGGATGAATGATGGGAAAAAAATCTATGGCGACATTGATTTTTATGATTTAATGAAGGATAGATAGACCTTATGGAAATGCGAATTAACAATGAGCCGATTCCTCCTGGTAAAATCGTTAAAAAGATTGGTTTAAAAGATGCTTTGAAAGTTTGTAGAATGGAGGGTCAGCGAGTTCTTTTGCCCGAAGAACTTTTAATGAACCCTGATTATGTAGATTGGAGAGGTCGACGGGGTTGGAAAATTCATAGAACTTGCAGGCAATGTAAAAAAGGATTTACTGTAATTAAGGGGTGTAAACGAGAACACGTTCAATTATGCCAGTTGTGTACAGATTTAAGAAAAAAAGGTAGAAAATGAAACCTGATTCAGCTAAAAAGTTGGTAAATAAATTAAAAAATAAACATCATACCAGAAGTCACAAAAAATGTTGCCGGCAGCCGCACGATACAATAGATTGGAGGATAGAAACACATAATCCAAACGATGATAAAGCTTTTATGCTGGCTTCAAATCCTGTCCCATTGAAATTAGATGATGTGGATGATGAATGGTTAAGAAATTATAAAGAACGTAATAAGATTTTATCACGGGCTTTCTATCCCCCGAAGACCTGACAGAACCCATCGTACATAGTATTATATACCATATCTTTCATCTTGAAATGGATGAATCAAATTCAGCGTATGACCAAAATAATTATCGTCATGCCTATTTCTATATCCAGTCTTAGTTTGTCATCATCGAGTTCACTCACTCTGAGTTTATCACTATAATTTCAGGTCAGTGTTTTTGTTAAAATTTCACCGTTGTTTTTTTAATATTTATACTGGCCTTTAAATAATTTTATTTGATAGTTTCAATAAATAAGTTAACCATTAATCAAAACAAATATAATAAAGCGAGTATGGTAGAGCGGTCAAATACAACAGATTCAAAATCTGTTCCTTAGTGGAATCATGTGTTCAAATCACATTACTCGCATAGCGTATATGGCTGAGAGGTCAAAAGCACCGGATTTAAGCTCTGGGTCGTAGGACAATCTTCGGTTCGAATCCGAATATACGCATTGGGTATATAGCCAAGCGGTCAAAGGCACTGGTCTTAGGAACCAGTTGGTTAGTCCTACCGACGGTTCGAATCCGTCTATACCCATTTCAAAATTGCCAACGTCGTCAAGTCTGGTATGGCGGCGGTCTTGAAAACCGCTGTGTTCGTAAGGGCATCACAGGTTCGAATCCTGTCGTTGGCGTTTGCCGTGGTCGCATAGCGGTTTATTGCGATGGGTTGCTACCCCATTACGGTCGAAAGGCTTACGTGAGTTCGAATCTCACCCATGGCGTTGTCAATTACCCCCTGCCCCATGCTCTAATTCAATAGAAAGCGCATCGTAATTTTCTATAATTATTTTGAATTTTTATTATTCCATCACGTCCTCTAAAAAGATATGATATTATCCGTATTAAGTTCATTGAATTGAATGGGTTTAATTTAAATATTTCTTTAAATTCTTGTACGGCTTCACTCATTTTATCTGCTTGGATATAGCTATATGCAAGCATAGTATGATATCTGATTTTTTCAGGCTTTGTCATATCCAGTTCATATGAGAATTCTTCTCCGGTTTTATGCATCCTTTGTGCACAAATAACATATTGTGCCTGCTCTTTTATCTTTGTTGTGCTTAACATTCTATTATGAAATCGTGATTGGTATAACCGTACTGGTATGTTTCGAATTTGATGTTTTTTCGATACCCGTAACCAATATTCATAGTCTTGGGCATATTTAAAATGATAATCGTATTTTCCGATATCGTCCATTACAGTTCGTCTTAGCATTACCGACCCGTGGGTTAATCTATTGCCGGTCTTTAGTAATCCCATTGGATTTTGAACTGCGTCCCAGTAATCTACCTTCTCCCCGTTCTCGTTGATTATAGTCGTGCTCGTCCCTACAACCCCTATTTCCGGGTGCTTGTCGAGATAAGATACCTGTTCATAGAACCTTGACGGTTCTGACATATCGTCTGCATCCTGACGGGCTATAAACTCGCCTGAAGCTTTGAATAAGCCCTTGTTGAGGCTTGCAGTAAGTCCAATGTTTTTTTCGTTTGTAATAAGTTTAATGCGTTCGTCGGCTAAAGTTGAAAGCATGTTATGTACGGATTCATCCGAGCCGTCGTCAATGATAATAAATTCAAAATCCCTGAATGTTTGATTCAGGATGCTATTGATGGCTTCCATTAGATATTTTTTACCGTTATAGAGTGACATTACCACACTGACTTTTGGCATATTGCCCTCGCAAAAAATGTTTCTTTATTCCATTGACCCATTCACTTCTTTTCATATACCCTTCTTTTGGATGCTCGTCCTTTGTCCGGGTCGTGCCGCGCCCAAGATGCATGAATATCAGTTCTCCGTCGTCGTTGAAGCTACGGTCGAATGAATAGTTTTTAATGAAATCCGGGTATGAACCGTAAGTTATCAGGTTAATCGTTGCCGGATTATTGAATGTGTTCATGCAAACATACTTTTTATATCCTTCTCCCAGTAGCCCTGTTGTAATGTAGTCTCCTACATCGTATGCGGGTAAATTGTGCATGAATGATAAATCTAATTTTTCGTAAAGTTCAAAGTCAAATAAAAATCCGGAAGTATGGACGGCTTTAACTCTTGTCTTGTCCTGACTTACCCCGGCAATTTTCGTATTATTATCGAGCTTTGATTTTAGGTGCGTTAGCCAGTCTGCTGATACTGGCAATGCGTCGTTATGCATTACGAACATGTATTTTCCTTTGACGATTTGCGCTGCCAGTTCAAGAGCTATTGCATTTGCAAAACTTCCTTCGTGTTTTATTAACCAGTGTGGATAATACCACGTTCCTATCCCGGATTGATTATAAATTATATTTACATCTCTCAGGTTCGATAAATACTCCAGCATATCCTGATTCGAGTCATTATCGACTATCCAGAGAACGTAAGGCTCCTTTGTGTATTTCTTTATGCATTGAATGGCTACGTCCGTTATGCCAATTGAGTTCCTTACTGGCATGACGATATTAACTGTCTCCGTGTCGGTTGATTCTTTTTGCAGTGTTAGTTTATACTTGTAGGTTCTTCCCGCGATGTTTTTTCGACCGGTGTTATTCTTCTGCATAGTTTGTTCCTAAGTCTCCTTGTCAACTGGTTGCCCATATCCTTCAAGAGACATGCTCTTGACTTTCTATTACGGGGTGATTGACTATGAATCTTGTCTATTTTTACTGTGATTTCTTCGTCCATGTTGTATTTATAATGTGGGGTAGAGGGGTAGAGAATACCACCGGACTCGTCCGGTGGATGAATCGTACCCCCCTGCATAGCGACATACTGCCCCTCATCCTTTCTGATTTTGAATATACATCTTAATAGTTTCCGCTGATACTGTTCCGGCAGTTCCGACATAATAGCTTGGAGACCATAGTTTCCCTCTCCAATATTGTTCTTTCAATTCAGGGAACTTCTTGAACAACCGTAATGCTGTTACCCCTTTAAAGACCTTAACAATATCAGTTGGAGCTTCAAACGGTTTAGCAGAAATGAATAAGTGAATATGGTCTGGCATGACTTGAAGTTCGAGAATTTCATATTCTTTCGCATCAGCTATTGTCTGTAACTGGTCTTCAAGAAACGTTTTGACTTTCGGTTCTTCAAGTATTGGTTTTCTATATTTTGGGCACCAGATAAGGTGATAATTGATGTTGTAGATGCATGAGCTTGTTTTTCCCATATCGCTCTATATATACCACAAAACATATAAACCTATAGGTATATACAATACCCAATGAAAAAAGCCTACGTGTTCAGTATATATCCAACCAAGAACCAAGAAGTAACTATGGTCAAGACTCTGAACACGTGCAGGCATCTCTATAACGACGCTCTTGCAGAACGGAAACGACGCATAGAGCTTAATAGACTGAGACAAACTCTTCAGGTATTCCCGTGGGGCAAACCAGAATGGATATATTACGAAGACCAAGCTAATACGCTTGCAGCGTGCAAAGACTCCTTCCAGAAAGAAGTACATTCACAGATTCTCCAGAACGTGTTAAAGAGAGTCAATAAGAGCATTGATAACTTCTTTCGTGGTTCAGGTTTTCCCCGATTCAAGGGAATGAACAGGTATGATTCATTCACGTATCCCCAGAGCGGAGCAACAATTGAATCTGGAAAACTCAATCTCTCAAAGATAGGAACAATACGGATAATCCTTCATCGGAACATTAAGGGGAATATCAAAACATGTACTATCAAGAGAGACGTTGACCGATGGTATGCGATATTCACGGTTGAGATGAATAAGGCAGTTGAGAAAGTACCTGTGGTTACAATGGTCGGAATAGATGTCGGATTAACCGACCTTCTTACATTAAATACCGGGGAAATGGTCAAGCCCCCGAAGTTCCTGAGACAATCAGAAAACAAACTTGCAAAGGAACAGAGACGATTGGCAAAGAAGAAACTCAGGTCGAATAACAGGAAGAAACAGAAACTCACAGTAGCAAAAATACATCAGAAAATCCGAAACCAGAGAAAGGATTTCGCTCATAAGACTGCACGTACACTCGTTACCAGATTCGATTTAATCGCATTCGAGAACTTACAAATCAAAAACATGGTTCAGAATCATCATCTTGCGAAATCCATCATGGACGCAGGATGGTATCAACTACAGACCTTAACAGCATCCAAAGCGGAAGAAGCTGGGAAGCAGGTTAAGCTCTGTATAGCTGCGGGAACATCACAGACCTGTCATGTGTGTGGGAACAAACAGAAAATGACATTGAGGGATAGAGTATTTCGATGCAACCAGTGTGGGAATGTTGAGAACAGAGATACCAATGCAGCTAATGTAGTTCTGGATAGATGTACCGCAGGAACTGCGGGAATTGAAGCCTGCAAGAGTGGTCTAAGCATAGACATGATGAAGCAGGAAGCCACCCTACTTGTAGGGTGGTAGTTCACTGAAACATAATTACTATAAATATATCGGTCAACTTAATTCCGGAATTTCTCCGCGCTGATGCCAGTATGCTTGAAGCAGCCAAAAGTCTATCAGAAATCCATAATAGTTATGCTTCAATCGATAATGTGAGACTTTTCCCCATAAATATGCACCGATTGCTGGAAGTAACCCGTATTTTTTATATATTTTCTTGCAGATACCTGTTAACTGGCCAAGATTTTCGTATCTGGCAAACGTAGTATGCATCCACAGGTTCTGACTGAAATACAGGTCTTTTATCCATGGTGGTTTTGTTCCCCCGATTGTTTCTACGTCCATCCAGCCCCGGAATGTTATTGGCATTTTTAAATTATAATCCCGCACGCACTGTTCGTATAATTCGCCTCCGGGGTATGGTCTGAACATTGCTGCCCCGTTAATGAACGTTTCCGGAGCTATCTCCATTATTCCCCATATCAGCTTTAATGTTTGCAATTGTTCTGCTCTGGTCTCTGTCGGGAGTCCTGTCATGAATGCTACGAGTGAAATTATTCCGTGCTTTTTTGTTCGTTTCACAAAATTCAGGGTGTCTTCTGGTGTAACTGTCTTGTGAAGCATGTCCAATATCCTCTGGTTTCCCGATTCTCCTCCACATTGGAGTTTTGTGCATCCTGACCGTTTGAGTAAATCAAGATATTCATCATCAATCCAGCTTTCCCGCAGGAATTTAACGTGCGGATTAGCGAGCCATGTTATTTCGAGTCCTCTGTCAATTATGCCCTGAGCTATTTCTTTTGCTTTCTGGCGGTTCAACAGGAAAACTTCATCTCTTATCCCAAACCTCTTTACTCCATAGGTCTTTATCATATGTTCTATTTCGTCAACGACTTTCTGCGGAGACCTGTATCTCATCTTACCGTTTTTTGAGACGACGTTGATGCAGAAACTACAATGAAAAGGACAGCCTCTGCTTGTTTGTATTCTTGCTATTTTTGTTTTCATGCTGTCGAGTGCTTTCTGGCTCATTAAACTCCAGTCCACGAATGGTAATGTGTCCATGTCTATGAATTCACGGGCAGGGGTTGTTAGGGCTTTCCCTTTGTGTTTATATGAAATCCCTTTTACCTCGGAGAAATCAGTCTTTCCCGCTTCTATCATTTGTACCAGTTCCAGCATTGTCTCTTCTCCTTCCCCTATTACAGCAAAGTCTACTAGCGGGTCTGCTGCCGTCTGCTCCGGGAACAGGGTTGGATGTGCTCCCCCCAATACAGTCTTTATCGCTGGATTGATTCTTTTTACGTCTTTTAGTAACGGAATTAAATGCTTTATGTGAATTGACATGCAGTAAGAGCCAAAACATAGGGCATCTTTTACTTCCTCCAATACTCTTTCGTGCCAGTTTTCCTCAACGGAACAGTCTATGAATCTCACATCATAGCCCTTTTCCTGTAAATAAGTTGCCACATAAAGAGTTCCTGTTGGGGTGTTATAGTCTACGATATTGCCTGTCGGCGGGTATATCATAACGATTTTGCTTTTCATTGTTTCTCCTGTTTGATTATTGCTGAAATGAAATATCCTGTTGTAAATGAGCTTAGAAATTGTGAGTTTTTAACAAAAGACCAGTTATCGAGTCCGGTCATTAAATCCAGCATTGGAAACGTCCAGAACAGTAACCAGCGTGCTTTTGAGTTGGTGTTCAGGATTGCCTGCTTGAGCATGTACCCTAAAACCGTAAAGTATCTGCCCTGCTCAGATAAATAGACTATTCTAAAACCAGCATCTTTAAACATCTCTACCAGCTTATATTTAGTAAATCGTACTAAATCTTCATCATAATGTATTCCGAGATTGAATGGTGTTGAGACCATCGCCTCACCGCAGTCCTTAAGAACTCGTCGCATTTCGGAAACCGCTTGCTCCGGGATGTTTAAATATTCAAGCAGTTCCGTACATTTTATTGAATGAAAAGCTCCGTCTTTAAACGGAAGATGTTCCGCATCTCCTATTACAGTCGGTCTTGTCCGCTTGGATTTGTCCAGTATAATGTGGTCTGTGACGTGAATGAAATCCTTACTGTTTCCACGCTTGGTTCCTCCTCCGATATCGAGCATTATTCCGAATAGGTTTGCTTGATGCATATTTATTTCTTTATCCAGCATATCCCGGCGATATGAATTTATCAATTTAATCCTCCGATTCGATTTTTTCGATGTTGAAATTGCGAATCCACTTCAGCAAGTCTTCGAATTCAGTCCACAATCCTTGTTTTTCTATTTCCCATGAATGACCCCATATGTGAACGATGCCTTCATTTTTTCCAATGTATTTCATGCATGATTTTTTCCAGTCTCCCGTCAATGAGAATTTAGTTCCTTCCAGAAGATTTCTTTTTATCCGTAGATATCTTCTCAGTGGGCTGTTATAAATCTGGACTGTCGGTATTACTGCGAATACATCTACAGCCGGGTTAATGTTCCCTTCTCCAGTTGCGCGGGCATACTTGTATCCTGCCGCCTCCGTTTCGATTTTAATTTCGTCAGTGTATTGGCCTTTCGGATAACTGAAACCGGTTACTTCTGACCCGATTATTTTTTCCAGTCTGCTTTTTCCACGTCTAAGCTCATGGTGCCTGCGGCCTCTCTGATGCAGTGGAAGTTGCACATGGTTAACTGTATGTGCACCTATTTCATGCCCTCGCAAACATAAGAGTTTAATCTGTTTTGTTGTCATACCTGAATGGGTTGTTAGCGGCACTATATTAATGAAAAAAGTCGCTCTGAACCCATATTGTTCCAACAGGTCAGCTACTCTCATATTCAATACGTGATTATCATCAAAACTGAATTGTATATTCATCCGTATCCCCTGATTTCTTCATAGTCGTCTTTTTTCGTTGTTTCTCTTCTTGGTGGGGCTGGGAGAGGGAATGGGGGTGGAAGACCCAGAGACGTACTCGCAATTAACGCCACCGGTAAAATATTGAGTGTTATATTATAAGCTATTTCATTCCGTAAATCTTCTTCAGTTCTCTCATCGGTTTGGTTATTGTTTTGGCAGTCAACTTCTCCTTGATAATTTAAACGCCCCATTGAAGGGTTAGTGTATATTATTGAGAAACTGTATGGAATTCCTACCACTTTATCCGCCCCGTTTAATTTCAGCCTATCTATCGCTAATTCATCCATAGAAAATTCATAGCTGATATTTAGTTGCCTGTATTTCTTCATGTCGTCCCGGTGCATAAACACCTCAGCAGCCGTTTTTATAATTCTTACTCCTAAGAGTATCATTATGTTCCTCCTCCGTGAACTGCCCGACCCTGAATGGCTTGGGCGTCCCGCTGCATCGGCTCTCTTGTTCGTGAGAGTCCTCGACGGGCTTTGATTTCCGTAGTTCCTACGGTATATACTGAATTCCTGTTTTCTATCAATATCGCTGATACTTGGTCTCGTCCCATTACAAGACCGCAGGAAGGACAACGGTGTATCCTTACTGACAGGTCTTTTGCTACACCGAAACCACAGGTACAGGTCTGACTTGTTCCGGATGGATTTACGAATTCTACGAACTTACCAGCGTATCCTGCTTTGTAGTCCGTAAAATTCATCAACTGATACCAGCCAGCATCACTTATGCTTTTTGCAACATGATGGTTCTGAACCATATTCGTTATTTGCAAATCTTCGAATTTTATCAGGTCATAGCTATCGACCAGTTGTCTCGATAGCTTATGAGCAAAGTCTTTTCGCTGGTTCCTGATTTTCCTGTGTACCTTGGCTACTATTATCTTTTGCCGGTTCCTCTTTCCTGAACCCTTCTTTTTACGGTTTAATCGTCTCTGTTCCTGTATCAGTTTGCTTTCTGATGCTCGCAGAAATTTCGGGGGTTTTACCTGTTCACCGTTGCTTAATGTGATTAAATCTATCAAGCCTACATCTATCCCGGTTCTGGTTTTGATTTCAACCGGTACGGGAGATTCTATTTCACAGGAAAAAGTAACATACCATCGGTCGATGTCTTTTTTAATTGTGCATGTTTTGATTGTTCCTTCTATTTTCCGGTGCTGCATTAACTTGATACCGCCGATTTTTGAAAGGGTTAATTTCCCGGAGTTGAGTGAGAAGCCCAGTTGGGGATACGTGAAACTGTTGTACCGGTTCCTGCCATGAAAACGAGGATAGCCGAAGCCATTAAAGAAATTCTTGAAACTCCTGTCTACACGTTTGATTACATCCTGTAAGACCTGTGTGTAAACCTCGGACTGATGCTCGGTCTTTGTTTCAGTCAAGCTTAACATCTGGTCGTTCTTAGTTACCCAGTCCGGTTTTCCCCATGGGAAGACCTGAAGCAGTCTCAATACTGTGTTTGAAGTTGCCTGCTTCCTTCGCTCGGAAAGAGCATTATTGTACAGGTGCCTGCACGTACTAAGAGTCCTAGTCAGTGTTACTTCTTGGGTTTTCGTCGGGTATAGCCTGAACTGGTATGTTTTTTTCATTCTTTGTAGTCCTTTGAAACATAATTGCGATAAAGGTATCGGTCAATGGTGTTGCTATTCCAAGGGGTACGATTCAGCCCCGGCCTCAAGGCACGGGGCGATTTCTACCCCTTGACCCCTACGTGTATGGGTTCTGTTTAATGATGTGTATTCCTTTTATTTCCGGGGCTTTCAAGTAACTCTCAGCCAATTCCCAGAATTGCTGCATTGCTTCATCCCTGCGTCTTCTATATTCTACGTTATCTGTATTCCTTAATTTATGATTCTCTGGATTCTTGCAGAGCCGGCATATTGGATTCTGTTCTTTTGAATTTACCGTTGCTCTCATGTACTGGAGATATGGATGATTCCATAGAGTCTCGTGGAATCCATTGAAGTCGAATTCTGTATAATCTAACCTGAACAAAGTTATCCTGTTACAAACGGAAATATAGTGGCTGTTCTGGTATTCTATACACCCATCCATCTTTATCGTATTCCATGGAGCATAGCAGTTTGGGGTCTCAGGTTCTTCTTCATCCAAATACGGTCTCTTTTTTGGAAGTACCGTTAGTTCTTTTCTTTTTAAGTGCCCTATGAACTTGGCAAAATCATATATGGCATTGACTTTGTAGTTCCCACACGGACTCATATTCATAAAAGATATATCTTTTTCCATTCCGTTTAATCCATGATAATAATGAGAAACTTGAAGATAATTTGCTTTTAGTTTGTATGCCAGACATACAATATCTTCGACTTCCCGTTCATTGATTTGATTTAATGCAAAAGCAATCCCGATTTCCGGTTTTTTTTCTCGGTATTGTTTCTTGATTGCTGATATGGTTGCAATATTATCAACTACTCGTTTAAAATCTCCTCCAATCAACTTTGAGTATGTCTCTTCTGATGCTGCATGTAACGATATTAATATTTCATCGAATTTTTCCGTAATCAATGAACTTGCCATTGATGAATTCAATAAGGAACCGTTCGTGTTCAGGAACAACCGTGTTCCAAACCTTTGCTTGATGTATCTAACAATATTCACAAAATCCGGGTTCGTTAGTGGCTCCCCCACATTTCCGAAAAACTCCAGTAAATATAAATTCTCTAAAATCTGGTTCATGTTTTTAAACGCCATAAGGTCTATGGCGTTTGGATAGTGTACCGGATATTTTTTGTGCAAGAAATGAATTTCACATATCTTGCACCTGTAATTACAGGTATTTGAGGTATTGATTATTGCCCTGTACGGTGATGAGGAGACAATCCGGCATCCCTGAATCGATTCTATTTTGTTCTTGATGATATTCTTTTTAATTTGCCCGATTGGTAAATATTGCAGAACCGGGGCGAGTGTGCTCGTGAATTCTTTTGAACTTATTATCCTATCGATTGTTTTTAGTGCTTCCTTTCTTATTCCCATTATGATACCTCAATTTCTTCGCTCTGGCCTTTATGGGTTAAGTCTGTGATATAATCTATAATTTCCTTGTCCGCTGCGTCCTTCAAGCTCTTTGGCACGGCTAAAGTTGCCCGTAAACGCATACACATCATGAATATGTCAGTTCTTAGTGCATTGTTCCCTTTAAGGTCTTTTATATAATCCATAATTTCTTTATATACTGTGTCCTGCAAGCTCTTCGGCATAACTGTAGTTACACGTAAACGCATATAACTCATGAATCTGTCAGTTCTTTGTGTACAGTCCCATTCAAAATTCATCTCGTTCAGTATTTCGTGTTCAAAATCCATTACAACATCTTCTAAATCTCCACCCGTGCACTCTATACAAAACTTGCCCCGGCGTTGTTTTTTGCATGTCTTCCTGTGTTCCAGTATCTTCCTGTATGTTTTGCTGTTGTTTATCCACTCTTTAATAAATTCGTTCCCTATTAAACTTCTATCCGGTTTCATGATATTACCCGCCTAAATAATTCCGCAGCTTTCTGTTTTCCCTGCATTATTTTCATGTTCGTTATTCTTGATTTGTCATAATGTTTCGGTACAGTGTTTTCTAAGATGTACATACAGAAAGAATAATACTTTTGAGCGATTTTACTTATGCTCTCTACTTGTATCCGTTCCCGGAACATTTCTAAATTTGAGCTTACCATCTCTATTGCGTCCAGTACATCTTCTTTCCCATCGAATAGTACCCCGGCTTTCCCGACCAGTTCCGGATGTCCTCCGCTGTTCCTTGCTACGACCGGGAGACCACAATGAAGTGCTTCCACAAGCGAGTTAGAACAGGCGTCGTTTTGGGTTGCAGTAATGAAGATGTCACTGCCCTGTAATATTGATGCCACCACCATGCTTATTTGTGGCGGGAATGACGTGATGTTTTTGAATTTTACCTTTGAATTGCCGAGGAAGATAAACGAATATTTATCGAAATCGAGATGTTCATCCAGATATTTGTAAATATCAAACCCTTTTATATCCCCGGTTGACCAGCCTGTTGTTATTAACCGTATTTTTTCTTTTTGTAATCCTTCCTGTATCAATTCGTGCTCTTCCAGCCCATGTATCTGTTCTTTGATTTTTGATTTTGAATTGAATAGATATTCATTCGGTGCATTGTGAATAATTGTTTCTATACCAATAGGCAGCCCGATTTCATGGAATTTTTCTTCCTGCCATCTGGATTGAAATATCGTTCCATCAGCTATGTTTTGGTTCATCTCGATAACAAGCTGGTCGAGATATTTATCACCTCTGGCATATGTGAATACTGACCCCATACGATGAACAAAATGTTTGTCCGGATAATCTATTTTGGCCTGAATAACCTTGTCCATCTGATGATGGCTGCTAAATATAATTACGTCTGCGTCCGATATCTTTTCGGCGTACCTTTCGTTCATTTGTAATTCGTGACGCAATTCTTTGAAAAACTGGTTGCCTCCGCCCCATGGAGTGTCTTTCATATCGTAGAGTATGTGAACTTTTTTCATAACCATACCGGGTCATCTCCCGGCTCATCGCCTTTTAACCCTAGAACTTCATTTAGCCATTGTGGAATCTGGCTTTTATAAGCTTTACGGATATCTTCGACAGTGAAACCTATGACTCCGGCACTTCGCATTTCTGGATTTGCTACATCAAGTCCGGCTCTGATGCATGTTAATATTTGTTCGGCAAATTTTCCCCTGAACTCTCCCGTCTTCTTGTCATATACGACATACTCCTCAACGTATTCGTTTGCATGGTCGCAGATAATATGGTCTGTATCTGTCGAATTCCCTCCAAAATCCCATCCAAGAATTGGTCTTGCCGCATATGGAAATAGCCGTTCTCCACTACCGTCGAAATCTTTTGGGCAGTTATATTGTTGTATGAACCTCTGAATTTCATCTTGTAGCTTTGCTTTTCTTCCCGGAGTTATGTTCATAATGTCTGCAAGATTTAATGAGAATTCAAGCCATCTGTGATATATTGTAGCCCTATCGAGTTCGGCTATTTTTATTTCTCCGGTCATGTTTTTTGAATGTAATATATCCATTTTCCACCTGCTGGAAATCCGTACTTCTTTACTTCTGTTCTGCTACACGAACCGGGGGCGAATGAAAAACTAAACCGATTGCGGTCATAAAAATCAATCATTGCCGCCCTGAAGTCATCAATTGATAGCCTATATTTATACCTTAATCTCAGGTACAGTTCGTCTAATGATACATATCCGGCACTAGACCTCTTTGAATATGCGTCTTCATACGCCAGAATAATTTCTGCCTGTCTGATTTTGTATTTATAAGACAGGTTCCCGAACCGGGCTTTTTGTTCCCGTTCCAGTATTGGTAAGACCTCTGCAAGTTTCCAATTCCCGAAGTCAGTATCGATATATGATACATCTATCGGTTCTTCTGGCATGAATTTTCCCTTGTTTTCCGGTAAATTCCATCTGATTGTAAGAACTTTCTCTTCTATATGATAATGAAATTCACTGTCTGTTCCTAATTGTATAGATACGTAAGCACGGCCTTTATCAAACTTCCTGTTCCCGCCCTGACATGAATGAGTCGTTTCAAGACCAATCCGGTTAAGTTCCTGTACTAAAGGTGCTATTTTCCGGTCTACTTCTACCTTTTTCCCTGATACTTCGATGATAATTGCATCATGCATATTACTTACGAGATAACATAATTACGATAAAGGTATCGGTCAGGCGGCTGTACGTACAAAAGAGTTCTGGTTAGTCCTGAATGTGTAGGTCAATTGAACGTGTGGGGGCTGATGGTTCTCTACCATTTGACCCCAAATTAACTAAATAAAACCGGATGTTGGTGCCCCGAAGTTAATAGTTAAACGGTTTTCGCCCGCGTTAATATATAATTCCCCTGTTGGGACTGGTTGAGTTTCGGGTACTTTGTAGTCAATATACACTTCATAAACTCTTATCTGATTTGAGCCTTTCTGGTTGTTGAACGTGGTGGACATATAACCATAATTTGCAGGAAGCCCATTCCCGCTTAATGATAAGACTGTTGGACTGTCTAATGCTGATAAATACAGATGTAACTGATTAGATAAACCTGCTGATGTGATGTCGTGATATACTGTTACCTGTTGATAGTTTGAATTCGGGTCAAACCACCCAACAGATTTTAGCATTTTAAACCGTCCGTCCGATGAAGATACATATCTCTGGTCGTAAGATAACAACATGTCCGTAATCTCAGTTATTTTAATGGAAGCACTTGCCTGTTTTAATTCTGGGATTTGGACTGTTTGTTCTATTTTCGGATTCTGAACACATCCGCTCAACCCAATCGCTGCAATCAACACAATCACATACAATACCGGTTTAATTTTCATCAATATTCCTCTTTATAAACACACATGAAGATGAAGCATTATAAATCTAACTGTAACTTGAACAACGAAACGTCCTGAAGGCAAACAAGACGGGATTTTGCTATTCCTCTAATTGCTTGTAGATTTCATGATAAAATCTTTTCGCTATAATATTCCATGAATATTTTTTAGCTGTTTCTATGCCCCCAACCCTTAATCTGCGTGCAAGCGAATCACTGTTCAAAATATCAAGTGCGTAATTTGTCATTCCTGTAGTGTCATCAATGTCTACGAGGAAACCATTTTCACCGTCTTCTATTATTTCCTTTGCTATCCCAACAGGGGTACTGATAATCGGAATCCCTGATGCCATGCTCTCTAAAATGGCTTTCGGCATACCTTCAGAACGAGATGTTACCAAATATATATCTATTGCTTTATAGTATATAGCTACGTCCTTGTGATTTTTTAGATAAATATGTTTGAATGGTATCCCATGCGTTTGTAATTGATTTTTTACATAGCTTCTGTTCGCCCCCAGAAGAAGCACATATATTTTTCCATCATATTGCCTGTGTATCCTTTTTACGACTTGAATAAATGCCTCCGGATTCTTAACCCACTTTGGGCTGCTGTCTTTTTTTTCATCCCAGCCATTTGAGTCCTTTTGAAAGCTACCTATTACCTTCACATCTGCCGGAATCCCTAGCTTGTTCCTGAGTTCCCAGTATCCATCTACTTCGGATATAGGTTTGAACTGGGTGAGGTCTATGCCGAGGGGGATGGTTACTATTTTGCTTTCGTCTGCACCCATACCGATGAAAATGTTTCTGGTTATCTGGTTTGTAGTATGAATTATCTCGATATGTTTTCCTATTTCCTTGATGTTTTTCAGGTTCTCGTCGTTCTGAGTGATATGGAACCATGACATTGCACATCGATTCGATTCGTGAGGAATTGAATATGTGTTCACTGAGCCGAAATGAATGATTTTGTTTCGTAAGCCTTTTGCTGTTGTTGTTATTCGGCTTTTCATAATCGGATTTAAATCGAACCGGCTCTTTGCACGATTCATCCGGCTTGTAATTTCCTTTCCGTCCTCTTTTATTGACCAGTCTCTGGACTCGACGACATAGTTGAGTTTTGCGTCTGTGGTCATGTTTCCTGTATAATCTACAAGATAATTTAATCCGGTGCGAATCATTTTATTGCCTCGTGGCCGTTTCTTGCTTTTTTCTTCCGGATTGTAACAATGGCTCGTGCGTTTTCAATAGCAATTAACGCTTCTTTTTGAAATAAGTTTAGCTTTCTTTTTATATCTTTTCTACCTTTGCTTTTCATTATCAGATGCTTTTGTGACATAATTACGATAAAGCTATCGGTTAGCCTTCTGTACGTACATACCGGAAAAGGATATATGCCCAAACTGAGTGTCTATTTGAGTTATGGTAGAACTATACGATGCGCTGTATCCGATTTTAGGGCTGCTGGCAGTTGCAAGCAGGATTCTGAGCCAAGAAGAATAACCCTATCGTTACTATTCCAAGGGATATGATTCAGCCCCAGCTTGAAGGCACGGGGCGATTTTTACCCCTTGACCCCACGAATGTAAATATCCCATTCTTAAGTATTCCTATATGCTTATTTTTTGTATCTAGGCAATAATTCTCGCTATTCTCTGTGATTTTCTTTTCCGGTTTCTTTAACTCTGTGTGTCCAACTATCTGATTTAAATGAGGCACTGGTTCAAATTCATCATGCCAATCCAACCACGTTATGCCTCCAACTACCTGCCCGCCTCTTCTGGCAAATCCAGCGTCCAGACACGGATTTATTTTACCATTCTTGACATCTTGCAATGCTTTCTCGGTTTCAGATTTTATCAGATTAAGCATTTCTTGTATACTCAAATTATTATTTCCGAAAAGGAATGAATGCACTCCCGCATGTGTTAACAGGAAACCCTGTTCATAATAGTATAATCTCAATAAATTCCAATCATCATCCGTAAGAATCTGGTTTATTACATTCAATTTTTGCATTGTATTGCCACTTGCTTGGAGGTATGGATTATTAGGAAACCTATACCACATGTCATGCGTTCCACACAGATGAATTCTGTCTGGCTTTGGCAGAGATTGTTTGAGCCATTTTGCAACCTTCTTTATGTCATCAAGATTATCGTAAAAATCATCAAAATAATCTCCAAGAAAGATAACTTTGTCGTATTGCAGTGATGAAAGGGCAGGCTCTACCCAATCAACTCGATTATGAAGGTCTGAAATAATTATCGTTTTCATTTTCTACCTTTTTTTCTTCTTCTTTTACCACTGCAAGAATTTCTCCGAAATTTGTCGTGTGTGAGATTAGAGTTAACCCGGCTGCGTTGAGTTCTTTGTTCAAAGTTTCAACTGTATATTCAGTCCGGTGCGTTTTATCAAGTCGGTAATCCATTCCCAGTTCCTTCATGTAAACCGGGAGCCAGCCCCTGTCAAGTGCTGGAACTCGTATCAGTAACTTCTTTGCCCTTTTTCCCCAGAAGGATAAGAAGTCTATTCTTTTATCGATGTGTTCAAGCACATTGCTCATTGTTATTACTTCATATTTCTGTGAATATGCCAGAGCCATCATTTTAATTGATGTTGCATCCCCACTGAAATATCTCGTATTGTCACGCATATTACGTTCCTTTGCTGTTTCTATACGGGAGGCATTGATATCTATCCCTATGACAAAAGACGCCTTAGACGCCATGTCTGCGGTCAGGACACCATCTCCACAGCCTACGTCCAGCACCCTGTCTGCCGGCTCGATATTATCAAGGAAAAATTTATGATGGTTCTGGATGCGGTGTTTTGGATGGATGCCACCCTCTTTCATGGAAGCTAGAACGCCTGCCATACGATAGGATAGCATATGTACGTAAAGTGTAAACCTCAATGAGAGGTCTATTGCACAGGTAGAAGGATGATGCTTTTTACAGAAACCGTGTTTATAATAATCGCGCTTGCAATCGTTAATTAGGCATTGTTTTGTCATCTTTCTCCTCTGCCTTCTTTTTTATTTGTACCTCGTCAGTATATTTTAAAATGGCTATAATATTAAACCAGACCATTGCATCCTGAAAAATTTCAATTATTTCTGAATCTGTTCGCCCTTTTCTTAAGCGTTCGATGTGTTGATATGCTTTTCTTTTAATAAGGTCGCTGAAATAGATTCCGTCATGTGGTTTTATGCGTTTATTTAACCGCAGTTCGATTTGAAGTTGAAATATTGCTTCTTGGAGTAGTTCTACTAGTTCTCCATTCGTCATTGATTCCAGTTCAGGGTCATGAAGAACCTCTTCGATTAGCTCTATTGAATCTGCGTCTTTCTGTTGTAAAGGAATATACAACGTTCCCAGTTCTATCGATACTCTCGCGTTCCCTTCTCTTGCTTCTTTTTTTATTATTTGTATTGCTCCTATTGATTTCATTTTATTTCCTCCGGCTCTGCAAAAAGGTCTTCTGGTGTCAGTGGATTTTTTAAATACGCTCTGAGTTCTTCTTTTATGGTCTCTATCTCCTTTTTGCCATCGTCTGATTCCATATAATCTATCCATTCCGATACCCTTGGAACAATCTCGTTTAATGGTGCTGTGTCCCCTTGTATCGTGTGTTTAAAGAATCGCCTTGATACTATTTCTTTTGCGTGCTCTTTCACCCTCTCTTCCAGTGGTGCTATCGGAGCAATCATAAAAAATACATCCCGTTCTATCCATGGCAGGAATTGTTGTGTGCACGCTATATTGAATCCATACATTGACGGGATACCTGATGGCATTGCCTTATCCCATTCTTTTCCACGGTCACTGAATTCTTTTTCAGTTAACCCATCTGGAATATCCGAATCCCCGTCCCAGTATGCATATTTATGAACACCTTTTAAATTTTCAAATACTTTATGAAATTCCGGCTGTTCTGCATGTACCATTGCCAAGATTTTAGTTTTTGTCGGGATTACCGTGACATCGCATGTCAGGTCATAATCCACGTCTCTTGTTAGTGTTCCCTGTGTTTTTTGATATCGCTCTTCTATCGTCGAGTAAGCTACGTACCATGCTATATTGGCTCTGGTCTTTTCATCTTCTTCTTCTGGCTTATAGTATCCCGCTTTTATGAGTGTTCTGGTATCATAGGTCTCTGTTGCGAGGTCTACCAGTTTTCTTGCGTATAGTTCCTTCTGTTTTTCCCGTATCGCCTTTCTAAGTTTCATGCTGAACTTGTTCAGGGCTAACAGGTCACGCTGGTCGATATAATATCCATTGTATATTTTTGTGCTCATTCTTGTACTCCTCTTAGAATTTTTAGTTCTTTTTTAACTGCTAAACGTAACGAGTGATTATTCACTATCATATCCCTTGCTCTGTTTCGAATCTCGTCCGCTTCTTTTGGATGATTTGTTGATGTAAAGTGCGCCCGACATAATGCAGCATTTATTGATGTCGGTGTTATTTCACATAAGAATCCGGTTTTTCCGTCGTCAATTAATTCCTTTATTCCCCGGACATTCGTTCCTATGACCATACACCCACACGCCATGGCTTCCATGAGGGCTTTGGGATTTCCTTCATATATCGATGGAAGTATAAACTGGTCTGCTTTCTGGTATTCTTGAACAAGGTCTTCGTTCTTCATAATTCCTAGGAACTTGATATCTATAACTCCTATCCTGCTTGCCAAAGTCAGTATTTGCTGTTTTATTTCGCCGTCACCTATCATAATCAATTCAATATCCAGCGATTTTACCGCTAAAATTAAAGACTTTAAATTCTTTTCGTACGCTATCCTTCCTACATAGAGAATCCTATTTGGAACTCTCTTTTCCGGGTCTGGTTTGAACAAGTCTGTATCAATATAATTTGAGATGACATGGGTTTTCCGGTATATATCTGCGCTTTTTTCGATGATTGTTTTTTTATCCCTTTCTGTGGTTACGATAATGCTATCTGCTGCACTGTATGCAATTGTTTCTGTTATCTCTGCAAGTATTCGTTTCCAGATTGGGGCTTTATGTTCTTTCAGGGTCTGAAGCCATGGGTAGCCCTGCCGGATTATCAGGCGTTTTTTGAATAATATCTTAGCAATTACGGCACACCAGCTACCCGGAATCTGATTGGTTTTGAAATAATCTGCTTCCCTGAGAATGTGCCTGTGTATCCATGGAGCGAATATAGAGTATAACCAGTCCGGCATCCATGTATTATTGTAAAGGACGTTAATCCCTTCTATGTACGGCTCTGAAGCATTTCCGTATGTTACAATTGATATTGATTTTAAATTGTTCTTCAGTTCCCTGTACAATTTAAGTTCCCGTTCCAGTGTTCCGGCTTCATCCCATTTCCTGAGTGACATCCCGTAAGTCATGAACAGGACAAGATTTCCTTCGTGCCATATTGATTCCCATTGTTCTTTTACTGCTTCCGGGATTTCCATTTGCGCTACTGCTTTTTCTCCTGCTTCTGTTAATTTGACTCTCACGTTTTTTCTCTCCATATCCTATGTGCTGTTATCGAAAATTGTATGGTGTTCGCTACAATCATTGAAACCATCGCACCGATTAATCCTATTTTTGGGATTAATATGAGACTTAGAGCCAGTGCTGTAATTGCGGCTATGATTTTTATCAATAAGAGTAGCTGTGTTTCTTTGATAACTAATAAATAGTTCGATAGTATTCCCTGACTTCCAGATATAATGGCACTTATCACGAAAAACGGGATAAGATACGATGATTCTTGTGCGATTTCCTTAGTTGTTATGATTTTAAGTATCGTTTCTCCAAAAAGCGATACTATTATTCCTGCCGGGATTGCAAGATATAAAAAGTATTTTATTGCTTTTGCAGTCTCTTCTTTTGTTTCAATTATTTTTCCGTGGTCGTATAAATTTATGAGTGTTTGTGGTAATACTGTCGTGAATGGGGTCGCCAGAAACATTAAAGCAAACCCAATGGTATAAGCTGCATTGTAATATCCAATTGACGCCATGCTCAGAAATATGCCTATTAGTACCCTGTCACTGTTTCCGAGAATTATGTCAGTTATGTTTGATGATAGAATCGGTAATCCGAACTTGAAATAAGATTTTAAATATGCCGTGTTTGGTGCATTAATTCCAATTTCTTTTACGATAATGACAAACATTATCCAGAATATTACCAACTGTGCAAGAGTATATCCCGCAACAGCAAACATAATATTTTTATACGTTATTACTAATGCTCCGACTATCGCTACAATGAGATAGGCTTGAAGATTTGTGAATAATGTATATTTCTTAATCTGGTTTTTTGCTCTGAAATAATACAGGCATACTGTGTTTATTCCCACTATCGGAAGAATTATCTGTATGCAGTACACAAGTTCTGTTTTTCCACCAAACAGATAATTTGCTACTGTCTGCGGGGATATTAATAGAACGGCAGATGCTAACAGATTCAACGTCAGGATTGTTGCCAGTGTTGTATGAAATTGGTCACTGATTTTCGTTTTATCCGTTTCTGATGGCAAGAACCTCAACATAGCTATTGAAATTCCCATCTCTGATAGAATAAACCCGATACGTAATACTGTGAGTAGTTGAACCCATCGGCCATAATCTTCTACCGGCAATGTTTTTGTCATTATTGGCATCAGGATTATTCCACTGACCATCAAAACTATGCCTGATGCTCCTACAAGACCGAGCCGCCTGAAATAGATGTTTTTGCCGTTTGTTTTCATTTTTTCCTATTTCTGGGCAAGATGCCATGCTACTGTTCTTTTAATTCCTTCATCTATCCTTACTTTCGGTTCCCAGTCAAGAAGTCGTTTCGCTTTTCTGATATCTGCGTAATTAATTAGCACATCGGCTTTGTTCCGGGGAGAATACTTGATTTTTGCTTCTTTTCCGAGTTCGTTTTCTATTAACTGGATAACGTAATTCAACGTTACTGGATTGCTGTTCCCCAGATTAATTGCTTCAAATCCAACTCCTTGTAGAGCGGCGATAGTTCCTGCTGCGATATCGTCAACGTATGTGAAATCCCGTTTTTGGAAGCCATCTCCGAAGACTTCAATTTCCCGACCGTTCTTTATCCCTTCTATAAATCTGTAAATACTCATATCTGGTCTTCCTGAGCACCCATATGTTGTAAAAAACCTGAGGGCACTGACATCCAACCCGTAAATATGATGATAAGCATAACACATCACTTCCACGGCTTTCTTTGTTGCTCCGTACTGGGTAAGTGGATAATCAGTCACCATTGTTTCACTTGCTGCTTCGTGCTGTCCATCTCCATATACACTTGACGATGACGCTACAACGAACTTATTTACCCCGTTCTTCTTTACACAGGCTTCAAGCAGGTTTAATGTCCCGCCTATGTTGACGTCAAGAAATTCCTGTGGATTCTCAAGACTGGCTCTAACTCCCGCCAAGGCTGCGAGGTTTATTACTGCATCGAACTTGTTCAGAGCAAACAGGTCGAGTATTCCCTGTTTGGATGTTATATCAACATGTTTGAAACGGAATCCGGTTTTTCCAATCAGACCTTTTAATCTTTTTTGTTTTACCTCTCCACTATACCCTTTATCGCTGAGATTATCTATTCCAACTACGTTATCCCCCCGCTCAAGCAAGAGGTGTGTTGTTCTGCTTCCAATAAAGCCTGCACATCCGGTTAATAAAATGTTCATTATGTTCCTCCGTTCTTGTGATAAACTCCGTTATAGCCTTCTGTTTTTTCCGTTTCATGGAAAATAATCTGGCATACTCGTGCGTTTTCAGAAAGGTATAATCCGTATTTATTAGAAACTATTAACAAACATACACCTTTTCCTATGTATCCGGGGTCAAAGAATCCGGTTTCAATTGCTGCTCCGCATCTCTGTAATGAACTCCAGAATATTGTTTCTCCCGCCACATCAAGAGGCATGTTGAACAATTCATTTACTTCAATTTGGTAACTTCCGGGAGCCAATTGATACCATCCGTTCTTATCTAACTCAATTTCGACTTTTTCAGATAATATCCTTCTTGAATTATCGAAATCAAGCTCTCCTGCTGAAGCCCATTTATATATTTTTTTTACCGTTAAATCCAGTCCTGTCGGCTGTAACTGTACGTTTAAGTCTATAATATTATCAACCATCGGCGGGTCGTTGAGTATTCTTTTTGCGATTTGGTTTTTATTTAATATCATTTTTCCCCCCCCCCGTTTTGTGCACCAACCCCTCTGTATGTGAACCCGTGCTTTTTCGCTTCTTCCGGGTCGAATATCCGCCTGCCGTCTATTAAAATCGGTGTCCTGACCTGACTGGCCATTCTACCCAAGTCAAGACCGTAGAACTCTGTATGTGCAGTCATGAGAACTATAGCATCGGCGGCAACCATTGCACTGTACATTGTTGACCGGTTAAAACACCATGTAGGATTCATTTCTCTGGTCAGTTCATCCAGATACGGGTCAATTACAACGATTTCTGCACCACGTAATCTTAGTTCCCTCATCAGGGGTGTTGCCGGTGCTTCCCTGATATCGCCTATGTTCTCTTTATATGCCATGCCCAGAATTACTATCTTTGAGCCGTTCACTGACAGTTTGTGCTCGTTCAGGGCATCGATGAGCAGGTCAAGTACGTGATACGGCATACTGTCATTTACCGCCCGGCCTGCGAGGATAACTTTAGCGTGAAAACCAAGCTCTTCGGCTTTATGTGTCAGGTAGTAGGGGTCAGTGGTGAGACAATGGCCTCCGACGCCCGCACCGGGATAATAAGTAGCGAAGTTCCATTTTGTCGATGCTGCCTTGATGACATCCACTACATCAATTCCCATTCGTTCGAATATCAGGGCGAGTTCATTCATCAGAGCAATATTCAGGTCTCTCTGGATGTTTTCAATAACCTTTGATGCTTCTGCGGTCTTGATGTTCTTTACTTCACATACATCCTTGAGAATCTGCCTGTAAAGCAGGCTTGTGACTTCAAGCCAGTCCGGGTCAATTGCTCCTACTACACGAACGACATCAGTAATTGAATGTTTGCTATCTCCCGGATTGTATCGTTCGGGTACATGAGCGACCCCGAAATCCGCCCCGGCTTCCAGTCTCAGTCTCCAGACACTTTTTTCCAGTATTGGAATGAGTATTTCCTCTGTCAGTCCGGGATATACTGTTGATTCAAGTACGACCAGTTTACCCTGCGAAAGTGTTTCCGCAACATCTTCTCCTGCTGAAATAACCGGGCGCAAATCCGGGGTTTTATCTGCATATACCGGGGTTGGAACAATAATCAGGATAATATCACTTTTATTAACTGCACGGGACGTTTCGGTTACGGGGATAATTTTTCCGGTTAATACCAAATCTTTTACCCTTTGCCCAATGTTCAGGTCGTTGAGATGACATCCGCCTTTATTGAGTAAATCCACTATTTTTTTGTTTTTATCTGCTCCGTAAACAGTGAACCCTTTTTCTGCAAACTGTACTGCGGTCGGCAGACCGACATATCCAAGACCGATAACAGTAATTACTGCTGTTCGGTCAAGGATTTTAGTTTTTAACTTATCTGTTATATAACTCATTGTGTTCCTCCGTGGGGTGCAGGGGTAGCGGATACCCTGTACTTCAGTACGGGAAGGAGCGTACCCCGCCCAACCACATCTATTAATAATGTATTTGCTGATTGTAATAATGTAATACCGTTT